>JBCCPK010000004.1:300000-450075 GCA_039024915.1 Pseudomonadota bacterium | reverse complement strand
GCCGTGTCTCAGTCCCAGTGTGGCTGATCATCCTCGCAAACCAGCTATGGATCGTCGCCTTGGTGAGCCGTTACCTCACCAACTAGCTAATCCAACGCGGGCCCATCTCTAGGCGATAAATCTTTCCCCTCTCGGGCACATACGGTATTAGCAGTCATTTCTAACTGTTATTCCGTACCTAAAGGTAGGTTCCCACGCGTTACTCACCCGTCTGCCACTCACTCCGAAGAGTGCGTTCGACTTGCATGTGTTAAGCCTGCCGCCAGCGTTCGTTCTGAGCCAGGATCAAACTCTCAAGTTAAATGAGACTTTGAACCGACTTTAATCACGCTTGACGAGGACACACACTTGTTTGTGCAGGCACCGAAGTGCCGCTCAATACGATGATGTTTTGTGAAAAACATCATCCAAGGTGTGTCTTCTAAAAAACGTGTCAGTCGAAACTCACGACCAGCCTTTTGGGCCAGTCCGCAAGATCATCGCCGACCACGTTTCTCTTTCTTTATTCAATTTTCAAACAGCGCTCATCACTGCCAGGTGATGAGACAGAGGCGAGTGCACCCGCCGCCTACAGCAAGCAAATGGTGACTAGCTTCTGAGAAACAAGAGAGCGCAAACAGCTGTCGCCAGCGGCACCCCGCTCTCGGTGTGGCGGGTTATAGGGCGCTGACTTCTCTTCTGTCAACGCACCAAAGACAAAAAAATGAAGCTTTCTGACAGATGGCTGCAGGGTCCCCGAGAGTACGGTCCAAAAGCCCCGGAAAAGCTGCGCTTTGAGCGCACGGTCAAACAGGCAGGAACCAAAACTTTTTTCCACAGCGCCAAGGCGATGCGTGGCGCGTTAAGGTCGGGCAACACCATGGAGGGGGAATCGTGATGCGTGTTGGATTTATCGGCTTGGGCAAGATGGGTGCGCCGATGGCGCAAAACCTTGCCGCGGCTGGCTACGACGTCCGCGGATTTGATGCCGCAACAGCCGCCCCGGCCTCCGTCAAGGACAGTCAATCCATCAAACAGGCTCTACAAGACTGCTCCTTTGTCCTGACCATGTTGCCCGACGGCCAAACGCTAAGCGCAGTGATCAGCGAAGCGCTTGCTCATTTGGCAAACGACACGATCGTCATTGATTGCTCCACAGTCGATGTGGCCACCACTCGACGTACCGCCCAGTTGCTGACTGCCGCGGGTCATCACCCGCTTGATGCGCCGGTATCGGGCGGCACCGCAGGGGCTGTTGCCGGCACACTGACGTTCATGGTGGGAGGCGAGGACAGCACTGTATGCAAGGCCACGCCGCTGCTCGAGGCGATGGGCTCGCGCGTGTTTCACTGTGGCGGAAGCGGCTCGGGACAGGCGGCCAAGATCTGCAACAATATGATCCTTGGGATTTCGATGATCGCGACCTGCGAGGCCTTTACTCTCGCCGACGCCCTCGGCCTCGACCGAAAAGCCCTGTTTGATGTTGTCTCCGCTTCATCTGGCCAAAGCTGGTCCATGACCACCTATTGTCCGGTGCCAGGCATCGGGCCAAACACCCCCGCAGATAATGACTACCGGCCTGGCTTTGCCACAAATCTGATGCTCAAGGACCTTGGTCTCAGCCAGCAAGCGGCTCGCAGCGCGGGCGCCACAACCCCCTTGGGTGCGCACGCGCAGGAGCTTTACGCCCAGTTCTCAGAGACGACCGAGACGGATATGGATTTCTCGGCAATCCTGATGATGCTGGCGAAAGGCGCAAAGCCCACCGGTGGACGCTAAATTCCGTCGTAAAAATCAGGCGCGACAGGCCCTAAAAGGGTTTGACCACCATGAGCCAGGTCGCGATCACCAAAGGCACCGTGCTGATCAGGCCCCAGACCATCCAGTGGCGCGAGAGCGTGCGGTAGGCCTCGCCCACATCATCACCGTGGAAGGCCTTGGCGAGCCGCGCCTGCCTGATTTGGATGGGAACGATGATCAACAGCCAGATGAGGCCCGCGGCGACGAACAGGATCTGGCTCCACAGCATCCAGCCTTCAAACAACGGAAACCCCGCCGCAACCGCCATGTAGTAGCCACCGCCCATGATCAGGATGACACCCCAGAACGTCATGGACCAGTCGGTGTAGGTCACCAGCTTCTGCGCGAAAGCCAAAACCGCCGGGCTTCCGTCCCGATCGGCATAGAATTTCCAGATCGCCGTCACGGTGATGTTGCCCATCAACATGGCGACGCCTGTCACGTGCAGAAACTTCGCGATGTCATACAGCATGGTCGAGACTTACCATGCCTCTCCCATTCGGCAACGAATCGAAAGAACGATATCGAAACAACGATGCCGCGTCGGGACTGTGGTCGCCCTACTTCAGATCATCCGGAAGCAGCGCGTTGGGCATATTTTGAAAGCACACGGGTCGCAGCCAGCGTCGGATCGCCAGCGTACCCACCGATGTTGCGCCAAAGTTGGTCGATGCCGGGTACGGCCCGCCGTGCACCATCGCATCGGCAACTTCCACACCGGTCGGAAAGCCGTTCGCCAAAATGCGCCCCGCTTTGCGCGTCAGAACCGGCAGCAAGCCCCGCGCGATTGTCTCGTCGGCCTCCTCAACATGAAGCGAACAGGTCAGCTGCCCGTCCAGCATCTGTGCGATAGCCGCCATCTCCTGGGCGTCCGAGGCGCGCACGATCAGTCCCAGCGGACCGAAGACCTCTTCCGACAGACCGCGGTGCGTCAGGAACGAGCGTGCGGAAACATCGAATAGATCGGCGGCGGCGGCCCGCTCGGACGGCTCCTTGGAAACCAGTGTGGATACACCCTTCGCCGACGCAACCGTTTGGCGGCCCTTCGCATAAGCGCTTGCAATGCCCTGCGTCAGCATCGTCTGCTGTTCTGCCGACCCCAAGGCTGCCTTGCAGGCCTGGGCGAACGCGTCAGCCTGAGGACCATCGATCACAATCGCAATGCCGGGGTTGGTGCAAAACTGCCCGGCTCCCATGGTCAATGACGCCGCCCAGCCCTGTGCAATCGCTTCACCACGGGCTGCAAGCGCAGCGGGCAGAATAAACAGCGGATTGATCGAACCCAGCTCGCCAAAAAACGGAATGGGGATCGGCCGCGACGCGCACAGATCAAATAGTGCCCGGCCACCGGCGAGCGAACCGGTAAAGCCCACCGCCTGGATCAACGGGTGTTGGACCAGCGCCGCACCCACCTGTCTGCTTCCGCCCTGAACAAGACTGAAGACGCCAGGGTGCAGACCATTGGCAGCGATAGCGGCCTCTATCGCCCGCGCCACAAGTTCGCACGTTCCAGGGTGCGCTTCGTGCCCCTTGACCACAACAGGGCAGCCCGCCGCGAGGGCGGAGGCCGTGTCGCCACCCGCCACCGAAAAAGCGAGTGGGAAATTGGACGCGCCAAAGACCGCAACCGGCCCCGTTGGCACCTGCATCATACGCAGATCGGGACGCGGAAGTGGCGCCCTGTCCGGCAGGGCCTCATCGTGCCGCCGGTCAAGATAGTCGCCCTGCTCGATATGATCGGCAAACAGCCGCAACTGCCCCACCGTACGGCCGCGCTCCCCAATCAGCCGTGCTTCCGGCAGACCGGTTTCCTTCATGCCCATCGCGGTGATTTCATCGCCAAGCGCATCGATCTCCGCCCCGATCGTGCGCAGGAATTCGGCCCGGTCCGCCCGGCTCAGAGCGCTGTAGGACGAAAAGGCTGCGTGGGCGGCCTCAACCGCCTGCGCAACGAGTGTGGCAGTCCCCGCTGCAAAGCTGTCTGCAGGACCTTCCACCGGCATATTCTCGAAATGGGTGTCGCTGCCCGTCCAAGCGCCAGCGATCAAATGTTTGCCCTGCAGCATCTCGTCATTCCCCGTCTTTTCGATTCTTCACGATCTGGTTGACCTTGCCCTTAACCCAGGTGGAGCGATTGCCAAACCCGGCGTCGCTTGGCTGTGCTGCTGCCCAGCTGCCTAAAGAGATCGGTCCAAAATGCAACCGCGTTGAGGACGGATGGGAAGGCTTGAATACGTATTCGTCGCGGTTTAGCATCGCCCCAACGCATAAAGAAAAACAACCGGGAGGATGCAATGCGCAGACGCACTTTTCTTATGGCTACGGCGCTTTCAACCACCATGCTTGCGACCCCGCTCGCAGCCATGGACGAGCTGCCCTACGGCCTTGTCGAGGGAAAACCGTTCGAGGGAACGACCCTCAATGTCCTCAGCGTGGTTACGCCTCAGTTTGAGGGGCTGATGCTACGCGATGACGAATTCACGGAATTGACCGGCATTGAAGTCGAATGGACCTTCATTCCGTTCGGTGGGCTGCAAGAGAAAATCAACGCTGAGGGTCTGGCGGCGACCGGTACCTTCGACGTCGTCAACTACCTAGACAGCTGGGGTCCGCCCAACAATCACTGGCTGCGTCCGATCGATGATCTGATGGAGCGCGATGGTATTTCGATGGACCGCTATCCGGCGGCCTTCGCGCGCTCCGCTCAGTTTGAAGGCCAAACGATGGGCTTCCCGCTGCGCGCGCATCCGCAAGTTCTGTTTTATCGTGCAGACTTGATCGACGAGCCGCCTACCTCGTGGGAAGAGATGGCCGAAATCGCCGAAAATTGGGAGCATGAGGACGTCGCACCTCTGGCGCTGTACTACAATAATGACGGCAATCGCCAGAACCTGTTCATCTGGCTCAACTATCTGTGGGCGTCGGGATCAGAAGTATTCAACGAGGACGGAACGGCCGGTTGGACAACCGACGCAGCCATCAAGGCAACCGAGGATTACATCGCCCTTCTGACCGAGAATGGAGCGGCTAACCCGTCCTCGCTCGCCTTTGTGGAGCAGGATGCTCGGCAGTCCTTCATGCAGGGCAACTCGGCTATGATACCGGGCTGGTGGTGGTTCTACTCCGGCTTCCAGAACCCGGAGATTTCAACCTTGTCACCGGAGCAGGTCAGTTTTGTCGGTATGCCCAGCTATATGGGTGAAACCTACAGCTACGCGATCTCCATGCCGTTCTCGATCTCGCAATACTCAGAGAACCAGGATGCGGCGTGGGAGTTCCTGAAATGGTTGTCCAACCCGGATATGGACAAAGCGAACGCCATCGAGCGGGAAGTGGCCGGGCAGCCGATCGTCAACAATGTGGTGACCCACATCTCATCGCTCGCCGATCCGGACGTGAACGCTGCTAACGACAACATTCAACAGGCAGCCCTCGCCTCGCTCGAGAACTCCGACATCATGCCGCAAATTCCGGAGTGGCCGGAAGTAGGTGACATTTTGTCGGCAGCCATCGCTGAAGCCGCAGCCGGTGGCGATACCCGCCAGCTGATGATGGATGCAGCCGAACAGGCCAACCGCGTGCTGCGCCGCGCTGGTCGCATCGAATAGGCAATGAGTTGCCAGCCGGGCGGACCGTCGCCCGGCTGGCACCTTTTCAAATCAGGCGATTACCACTCGTTCGGGCGGAGCACGATGCGTGACCAGACCCTGAAATACGCCCTTGTCTTTCCGGCCGTACTGGTTGTCTTCGCGACCGCCATCTGGCCGCTGATCGAAAGCCTGCGCCTGGCTTTCTCTGTAGGCCGGCTGAACCGTCCCGGCTCGCTTGACCAGTACCTTGGCTGGGAGAACTTCACCTGGGCATTCACCCAGGAACCCGCCTTCTGGAACTCGGTCTGGGTGACGGGCCTTTACACATTCTGGACGGTTGGTCTGACAACACTGCTGGCGCTCGGCCTTGCCCTGTTGCTCGCGCCTGGGGGCCGCTTGCGGTCAGGCGTTCAAACGCTTCTGATCTTGCCGTTCGCGATGAGCCCTGCGCTCATCGGGGTGTCCTTCCGCTTCATGTTCAACCCCGAATTTGGGCTGTTCGACGCCTTCTTCGGCGTCCTCATTCCGCCGCTGGCGGACGTCAGCTGGCTGGCGGACCCAACGCTGGCGTTTGCAGTCGCAGTTATGGCGGACGTCTGGGGCTGGATTCCGTTCCTGACGCTTGTCCTGATCGGTGGGCTCGCCTCCGTCCCCAAAGACACGATCGAAGCCGCGCAGGTCGATGGCGCGTCCGGCTGGCGTGTCTTCAAGGATGTGACCTTGCCACAACTGCTTCCAGTGCTGGCAGTCGTGATCATCTTAAAGGCGATATTCTCGCTGAAAACTTTCGATCAGATCTACATGCTGACCAATGGCGGGCCGGGCACCGCGACCCAGACGCTGAGCCACTACATATACTTCAACGGCATGAAATATGGGCAAATCGGGTACGCCGCATCGGTCGCTTGGCTGATGGTCATACCGATGGTGTTCCTCACGTACCTGTACGCCAAGTTCGTCTTCAAGAAAGCCTAAGATCCATGGCTGTCACGACCCCACAAACCGTTGAAGCGCACCCCGCCCAGCAAGCCCGTGGCATGACCGGACGGCAGAAAAAGCGCCTGGTCAATGCACTGCAGATCGTTCTGATTCTGATCGCCACAGTCATCATGCTGGTGCCGATCATCTGGATCTTTATGGCGGCCTTCAAAAACCATCTCGACGTCTTTCAGTTGAAGCTGTTCTTCACGCCGACATTTGAGAACTTCCCGGCCGTTTTTGAAGCGCCTTACAGCCTCGGCGAGAAACTCTGGAACTCCACGATCGTTGCCCTTGTGACAGTGGTGTTCGCTATCCCGATTGCGACCATGGCGGCCTATTCGTTCAGCCGGTTCACGCTGCGCGGCGAAACGGTGATGCTCGTGACGATCCTCGCCACCCAATTTGTGCCCGCTGTGGTCATCATCCTGCCGTTCTTCGTGATGTTTCGCGATGTCGGCCTGCTTGACACCCAGCTTGGGCTTATCCTTGTCAATCTTGCCATCGTCATGCCGTTTGCGATCTGGATGATCAAAGGCTTCATTGACGGCATTCCGATCGACACCGAAGAGGCGGCGATGGTCGACGGGTCCTCGCGAATTCAGGTCATCAAAAACATCGTCTTGCCCATGGCCGCGCCGGGCCTTCTGACGGCTGGCATCTTCTGCTTTATCATCGCGTGGAACGAATTCTTGTTCGCGCTGATCCTGACCAACAAGGATGCGGTGACACTGCCCATCGGCCTCGCGCTGTTCCGGGCTGAAGAAGGCGACTTGTGGAACCTTCTGAGCGCAGCGGGCATCATCATCATGCTTCCGATGTTTGTGCTGGCCCTGCTGATCCGCAAATACTTCGTCCAGGGCATGACGATGGGGGCGGTGCGATGATCCGTCCGGCAACCGCGCAGGACGCGCAGCAGATCCGCGATATTTACGCCCACTACGTTCGCACCACCGCCGCCTCGTTCGAAGAGGAGGAACCCACCACCGGTGAGATGGCCTCGAGGATTGAGACGACCTCCCGCGACTATCCCTACCTGGTCGATGAAGACGGGGGCCAGCTCCGTGGCTACTGTTATGCGGGGCTGTACCGGACCCGCAGCGCCTATCGCTTCACGGCAGAGACCACGGTCTATGTGCATGAAGATGCACGGGGCGGTGGGGTTGGCCACGCGCTGTATGCCAGCCTCATTGAAGCGCTGAAGCACAAGAAGCTACACATGCTGATCGGGGCCATAACTCTGCCCAACCCTGCGAGCGAAACGCTGCACCGTTCCTTCGGTTTTGAACTGAGCGGACGGCTTCGGGAAGTCGGATTTAAATTCAATCGCTGGCACGACGTCGCGCTGTGGCAGCGGAAGCTGGTGAACTGATGGCGGAAGTTGTTCTTAAGAGTCTCACCAAGCGCTGGGGAGACTTCGTTGGCGTTAACGACCAGTCGCTCCACATCCAGGATCGGGAATTTCTCGTTCTGCTGGGCCCATCAGGCTGCGGCAAGACAACGACGATGCGGATGATTGCAGGTCTCGAAGAACCGACCAACGGAGAGATCTGGATTGGCGATCGGATGGTCAATGATGACCTGCCCAAGGACCGCGACGTCGCCATGGTTTTTCAAAACTATGGCCTCTACCCGCACATGACGATCTTCGACAACATCGCTTATCCGCTGCGGGTGCGCGGAACGCCAGGCGGGGAAATCGAGCCGCGGGTCAAACGCGCCGCAGAACAGGTCGAGCTATCCCAGTTCCTCGATCGCAGACCGAAGGCGCTCTCCGGCGGGCAGAGGCAGCGGGTTGCTTTGGCTCGGGCCATCGTACGGACGCCACAAGTCTTTCTGATGGACGAGCCGCTTTCCAATCTCGATGCGAAACTGCGGGTCTCGATGCGCGCCGAGCTGAAGCATTTGAGCCGAGAATTGAAGATTACGACCGTCTACGTCACCCATGACCAGATCGAGGCGATGACACTGGCGGATCGCGTAGCGGTGATGAAGGACGGCGTCATCCAGCAGCTCGGTACGCCCGATGATATCTACAACGATCCCGAGAACCTGTTCGTGGCCGGTTTCATCGGCTCGCCCGCGATGAACCTGATCAACGGGTCTGTGCAGGATGGCATGTTTGTGACGACAGGCGGGACCCGGCTGGTGCAAGTCGAGGGCGGCGACCGAAACTCGGTGGTCCTTGGTGTTCGGGCCGACGACATGCAGGTGCGAGAACCTGGTGAGGGCGAGATCGATGTGCCGATCTATGCATTCGAGAACACCGGCGAGAGCACCCTTCTGACCGTCCAGTGGGGCCAGCAGCGCGTCATCGCACGCGGCGACCGGCATCTTCGCAAGGAGCAGGATGACATGATCTCGGTCACGCTTAGCACCGATCACCTCTACCTGTTCGACCCTGAAACCGGCCAACGGATACGCCCGTCCTAGGCCCGTCTCCACCGCATACGACCCGGCACTCCGAAGCAGCACCAGCGATGCGCGAACCGTTGATCCTCCTGCCCGGCATGATGTGCGACGGCCGGCTGTTTGACGATCAGATCGCGCGGTTTTCGTCGGAGCGTATGGTGTCGACCGGTGCGCTTGTCGGTTCAGACAGTTTCGAGGGTCTCGCCGAAGCGATCCTTGAGACCGCGCCGCAGCGCTTCGCACTGGCCGGGCTGTCCATGGGCGGCATCTGCGCGATGGAAATCGTCCGGCAGGCCCCCGAGCGGGTCACGCGGCTTGCGCTTCTCGACACCAACGCGCTTGCCGACCCACCTCATCTCGCGCCTGTTCGGCAGGAACAAACCCGGCGCGCCCTCTCCGGTGATCTTATCCCTGTGATGCGCGATGAAATGAAGCCCAACTACCTCGCCAACGGCCCAAGAAAGTCAGCGATCCTCGATCTGTGCATGGACATGGCCACCGCATTGGGAGCGGACGTGTTCGCATCGCAATCCCGCGCGATTGCCGCCCGGCCCGATCAGCGTGAAACCCTCAAGCGCGTCAGCGTTCCCACACTGATCCTGTGCGGTCGCCATGATCGGCTCTGCCCATTGGAACGCCACACCCTGATGCATGAGCTGATTCCACACGCGACACTGACGGTCATCGAAGACGCGGGCCATCTGCCAACTCTGGAACAACCAAACGCGACAACCGAGGCCCTTGCCCAATGGCTGAACACATGATGTCCGACACGCTGCTCGCGCAGCTTCGCAGCGTTGATACGCCGACGGTTTGCAACGCCATCGAGGTGGCACAGGGACAACGCGGCTTCGATCGTTTCACGCGCGGCACCATGCACCACTGCAAGCCGGGCGACCCGCCAATGGTGGGCTATGCTCGGACAGCCACCATCGCCGGCCTGGCGCCTCCAACCGAACCCGCCGACGTGATCCGGGCGCGCCGGATGGAGTATTTCCATTCCATGGCCGCCGGACCCAGACCGTCGGTCGCTGTCGTCGCGGATGAAGACTTCCCCAACTGCATTGCCGGCTGGTGGGGGGAGGTCCATGTCGCCGTGCACAAAGGCCTTGGCCTTTCCGGTGCGGTCACAAACGGCGTCATGCGCGATCTCGACGTGATGGATGAGGGCTTTCCGGTTCTCGCCGGCTCGATCGGCGTAAGCCACGGCTTCGTCCATGTCCGCACGATTGGCGAACCGGTCACGATTTTGGGCCTCAAGGTCGCACAGGGCGACCTCGTGCACGCTGATCGGCACGGCGCGCTGGTCATCCCGCCTGACGTCCTGCCTAACCTTGAAGCCGCGATCACCACCGTCATCGCCAACGAGGCGATCGTCCTCGAACCGGCGCGGGCGCCAGGTTTTTCCATTCAATCGCTTGAAGAGGCTTGGGCCCGGTTCGAAGCCGCGCGCACCTGATGCAGCCTACCCCCAGAATGCGTCCAGCGCCGCTTCGATGTTGGCTTGCCGATTGGTGAGGATCGAGGTCCCCGCGTGAACGTACCCCGTCCCGCCAAGCATATCGGGCAGACCCGCATCGCCGCTGTAGCCATCGAGGAGCCGTTCATACGGCACGGTGTTTTGTCCCGAATAGGTGCCGCTGTAGAAGTACCCGTGAATGATGCCCGCCAGCAGCCGCGCCTGGCGGTCCGGTCTGCCTTTGATGCCGCGCTGGGTGAAAAGATCGCGGTAAATCTGACCGTAGCGGGTGTTCAGAACCGACTTGGCTTTGAGTGCCGCCATGTAGCGGGTGTAAAGCCTCATGTTCTCGTCAAGAGCCAACTGCCGGGTATGCGGCGGCGCATCGCCTCCAATCCAGAATCCCAGATTGGCAGGCAGAGGCAAGAGCCCGCGTTCGCCAAGGCTGTGCAGCGCCTTCGGGTTGATCGCACCTTGCCGCACCCCCGCCTCGCAATACAGAACCATTTGCACGTCTAGCATCGTCAAGGGGACGCCTTCGTCGCCATAGCGCGACCGCATCCGATCATTGGCATCGTGCACAAGACCGGCAATCCGGCCCTCATTGGCGCGCAGAAAAGCTTCCTTCCCTAAGCCTTTCCACTCCCAAGCGCCGCCGGGATCGAACAAATCACCGGTTCCCGATGACCGGCCATCGCCCGACCGGCCGCCGCCAACATCGTCATCACCCCCATCATCATCGCCTGAGATCTTGTCCCAGACCGAGCCAGCAGCGTCGCGCGCTGCCCCACCAAGCTTCTTGATCGAGTCGAACACGCCTTCAGCACCCATCGCATCTGCGCCGTCTTGGTTATGCGTGGCCACGGCAGCGTCAGATGCAATCGGGGTCGCGCCCAAGGTCTTGTCTGGGAATTGCACCATCGGCATCGATTCCCCGCCATAAAAGCCGCGTGACTGCAGGAAGCTCTCTGTTTCTTCAAGGTCTGCGGAAGTCGCCACATCGAACAGGCTTATCCGCATACCGTAGGGCATATCGCCGGTCAGCGCGTTGGCGAACCGTCCCTGAAACGCCTTTGGCACATGGGTGATCATGCCCCCATCATCGCCAATCGTCTGGGTTCCCTCGGGCACGAACAGTTGCGCGACCATGGAGGTCGGGACGCGCAAAAAGCTAAAACCGCCGCGCTCGCGATCGAGCGCCAGGATGGGGTTGAACCCGGCTTTCCCCATCGCGTCATGGCGCGTGCGCCGCAACGGGGTTCCAACGTCGCCGACAACGAGCCAATCGATGACGGGTGGCGTCTCTTCGGTCATTTTCTTGACGATCGCCGTCATCAGACGAGCGGCCACCGCGCGCCGGGTGATGGCGTTGCCGAGTTGGCCGACGAACAGCGGAACCAAATTGCAGCAAAAAGCTGGATCGCGTCCCTTGGAGCGCAACATGAAAAGCGCCGGAAAACTTGGGAAAATCGGCCCAAGCATCGTTTTCAGTTCAAGGTCACCCCTCGCCTGGACGCGCCACAGATCTTCGATTTCTTTGGGCCACTCCCGTCGATCGATGGAGACGGTACGGCCGTTGAAAAAGATGGCTGTCAGGGGCTGCGCAGGGTGTGTTTCATCCTCCGCAAACACGAGCTCATAATCCTGGTCGAAGGAGGCTTTCAGCTCACGTTCCAACGCGGTTGCTGTCAGGCGCGTGATCCCATTGAGCACCCAGACATCCTGTGTGATGTCGGCAAAGACGGTCGCTGCCAGCCGGAGCGTTGCCGCGTCATCGGCGTGCGCGTTAAGCCACTGCATGTGCCAGGTCGCAATATCAACGTCCTGATCGGTTGCCTTGTAGGCCTTGATGGCGAGTTCGGGATCGGTCTGCTCGACGTTGGCTTCAACAACCGAGCGACCCCGCGCACCAAACGGTCCGGTAATGGAGTCCGAATCCTCAAAGTGATCGAGAATCTCCTGGATCGCTGCCTTGTCGGAGCCCGCGCCGCTCAACCGGCTTTCCAGATGCACCGCGATTGCCGAAAACTTGATGCCCTCATTGGCCACCGTATAGGCACGGCCATCCTGCAGCGTTGCAGCGCGCGTCTTGTGGTTCTTCAAAAGCCTGTCGTCGGCGCTGAAGGCGTGGTGGAGACCGACAAGCTTGCCATTTCGCGCGATCACCGGAGCGCCGGATGATCCTGAGCGCGTATCGGCTGCATAAAGCAGCAGATCGCCATCGACGTTCAGAACTTCGGTGTCATCCACCGAGGCTTTCTTAAAGTCCCCTTCTGGATGGTGGATGATAAAGATCGGATCATAGGGCCGCGCAATGAAAGACCCGCGGGACATCGGGATCCGGCCATAGCCCGCCGCTGCCTCGTCCTCGATCCAGACAAAGGTGTAGTCGAGCCCGCCTTGCGCAAGACTGAACTGAAACAGACGCGCTGGGTTGAGACGCATCGTTCGGCGTGCATCGCGCAGCACCGATGCCATCTGAAAAAGCTCGCCGGGGCTGCGCTCAAATTCGAAATCGATTTGCGCCGTTGCGGCCACTTCCTCCGAATTGATGACGTGCTGATTGGTCACGAGCAAGTTTGGCCCTACCAGAAAGCCGGTGCCGGACCAACGGCCCTGGCGACCGCGGAAATTGGTGCCCTCGCAGGTGATTTTGCAAACCGCTCGCCGATAGGTCGACAGAAGGGCCAAGAGGCTCGCATCGATAACGTTGAACTCTTCAACATCGGCTTCAAAGCCACTCGACGCGCGCCATCCCTCCTGCATGCCCTTGAAATTGTGGATGCTTCCGGTGCCTTCGAGCTGGTTGAAGGCGCGGCTTTCCTGCCACGTCCGAATGAAAGGGACCGACCCGCCTTCCATCACTTCCTCCAATCGGCCTTATAGCCGCGGGTGTCGATGTGGACGAACCGGCTCGAATCGTACTGTCCGACACCGCCGGTGAACTTGCTGCGGATACCGCGCACTTCCTGGGCAATTCGGCACCATTCGGCAGCCGAGCCGCCATCACAGGTCCAGTCGACGGCGCGAAATTGCATGTGCAGGCTTTTTGATGCGCCGCCGATGCAGCGATTGTAGGCAGGGCTACGGTAACAACTGAGAATTCGGATTGGAGCGCCGAGGCGATGCCGGATCTCGTCGAGCATCAGGGCGGTGGGGACAATGTTGTCCCAGAGCTCCTTTGGCGGCGCTTCGTTTTTCCCAGCGCAGCGCCCCGCTTCGTTGCTACCGCCCATGAAGAGGAACTCGCGCGGCGTGAAGTAGCGCAAGTCGAGCCGTTCAATGTGCCCCGCAAACGTGTCGTAATCATAGCCGCGGCGCTTCAAGGGGCCGAAAATGCGCTTCAGGATGGACAGCCCTTCAACGGGGAAGTCGTTGAGCTGCTCGAAGGCAATCGCCTGCTCCGCATGGATGGCGTCCGCTTCCCCATCTTCGTTGGCCTCATCGTCCCCATGAGGTCCGGCAATGTTCTCGGCCAGCATGGCCGCGCACATGTCCTCGAACCCGTCCTGCCCTTGGCTATCGTGATCATGATCGCCGGGATGGTGTGCCGGTTCGCCGCCAGAACCGACACTGTCTGAGACCGGCCCCGCTTCACTGCCATTTGCAGCACCCTGCCCGGCATCCGATGCGAGGCTATCGCCGAAAAGGCTCTCGGGCCCGAAACTCTCCACACCGAGATCAAGCGGTAGTGTGGCCAGATGCTCGCGCACAGCCGCGATCATCGGTTGGGTGGCGCGTTTGAAGCCGGCGTTTTCTGGGTGCAACTCATCCTTCCAGCTGTTGGGGTGGTCGCCGACCGTCCCGGTGAGATCGATGAAACGATAGTTGGGGAACCGTTCAGCCAGCGCGCTGAGCTGATCGCGGAAAAAAGCGACAATTTCCGCCACGACTTCCCGTCCCAGAGGCAAGGGTATGCCCGCCTCCTCGAACGGAATGCCGAAATATTTCTCCCCTTGCATCGGGAAGGGCGTGTCATAACCATGCCCGAACACCGTGACGTTGGGATGGTTGGTAAGAACGTCCTGCAGGATCTGGGCGTAGTAGTTCAGAATCTCGCCGGATATCGTTTGAAGCGCGGGCTTGTTGATCAGATCGGTGGCCGTTGCCCCATCAAAATACGGGTTCAAGAGCAGCTTCAGTTTGCCATCACCCAACAGGTCATTGCCTCCGCCTGAGAGCAGCATGATCCGCGTCTTGGTCTCGCGGATCGCAGCATCATATTCCCGGCGGATCGCCATGTGTTGAACGAGATCGCCGGCGGCGCCGACCGACAGCACAGCGAAGTCCGGCTCCTCGGCGAAGTTGTCTATCACATCGGCCAGAAGCAGAGGGTATTGGAACCAACTATCCCCCTCCGAGACGATCCGCGTCCCGGTGAAACCGAAAGCCGTTTTGAGATTGTAGGCGACGCGCCGCAGCCCGCGATCGATCTGGTTGGCCCAGTTGAGCGCTGCATCGCTTTCAAATCCATCGCCACCGAGTTGTTCGCGATAGCTCGGCTTAAGCTCGATTGCAGCGTCGAAAGGACGGTTGCTTGCCTCGGCCGGTTGATACAGCTCTTCAAGCAATGCCTGCAGCGCGTCTGCATCGTTGTGAGCAATGGCGTCGTGTATTTTTTGATCCAGCTCGATGGCGGATTGCATCGGCCTTTCCCCCTTACGCTACGTGACCCGTAGGCAGCATGCAGCGAACTTGCCTGGCTAACAAGCATCGATCTCTGCTGCGCTGCGCAATAAACTCCAACGTGGTTGACGGCGCAGTTCGATTTGCCGCCGCTTTTTCGTCAAACCTGCGACCGTGGGTCGGCCATAAACCTGCCAATTCGCGACAAAAACCATCCATGGGTCGGCCATATGGCTGGGCCATAATTCGCGCATTCGGACTGTTGCGCACGGGTCTGGCCTGCTAAGGACCGCTACCGCCTCCGACCTTGGCAAGCGGCCAGAACAGGGCAAGAAAGCTCCACGATGACAGATATCAGGCTGCACAAGGGTGATCTGCCCTCCCTCGATGCCTATACCGGCGATGTCGCCATCGATACCGAAGCAATGGGCCTCAACCCTCACCGCGACCGGCTGTGCGTGGTTCAGCTGTCACCCGGCGACGGCTCGGCGGATGTTGTGCAGATCGCCAAAGGGCAGACGTCTGCGCCAAATCTGGAGGCGCTCCTGGCCGATGCTGGCAAGACAAAGATCTTCCATTATGCGCGCTTCGACGTGGCACTGTTGTTTCACACGTTCGGGGTCATGACGACGCCCGTTTTCTGCACGAAGATCGCCTCACGATTGACCCGAACCTACACCGACCAGCATGGACTGAAGAGCCTGTCCAAAGAGCTACTGGGCGTTGATATGTCCAAGCAGCAGCAATCCAGCGATTGGGGTGCCGAGACCCTTTCGGATGCCCAACAAGCCTATGCAGCGTCCGACGTCTTGCATTTGCACGCACTCAAAACCACGTTGGAACAACGACTTGAGCGGGAAGATCGGCGGGCGATTGCCGACGCATGTTTCAACTTCCTTCCCACGCGCGCAAAGCTTGATCTTATGGGTTGGCATGACAGCGATATCTTCGCCCACTCCTGACTTCGCTCTCGGCAAGCCCAGCCTCGCCCCATCCATAGAAGGCGACCGCGCGACGGCGTTTGCAGCGGCGCAACGCCATTCGAAACGGGTCCGGCTGTTGCGCTGGTTGGTCCCTGCTATCGCTGTTTTCGCAGTGGTGGCGGCCAGCGCGGGTTGGCTCGCATCGGTCATGTTTGGCAGTAACGTCGATCTTGGCGAAATCAGCCTCAATGATGGCCGGATCACCATGGCTGCGCCGGTGCTGCGAGGCGAAGACGAGGAAGGTCGCGCCTACGAACTCCGCGCCCGCCAAGCGTCGCAAAACGTTTCAGCCACGCCTGTCGTCGTGCTGCGCGACCTGGAAGGCCAGATCGCCCTCGATGCTGAGGAAACGGCAACGCTGGTTGCGCCACAAGCGCGTTTCGACAGCCGCGCAAGCACGCTCGTTTTCGAAGAAGGCGGTGTCGCCATCGACCTGACGTCGGGTTCGTCTGCCCAATTGGGCGTAACCCAGCTCGACCTTGAATTGGGCACAATGCAGACCGATCAAGCGGTCAATATCATCAGTGAATCCGTCACACTTCGCGCCGATGCGATGGAAGGATTCGATCGCGGACAGCGGCTGCTATTTACCGGCAACGTCCGTTTGGTCTTCACCCCCAATGGCGAGGAACAGCCACAATGATCGGCCAAGCTCGACCCTTTCGGTCTGTCACAAGCAGCCCGCTACGCCTCCTGTCTATCTGGCTCATGGCCATGCTTGCCCTTGGCTTGTGGGGGTACCAGCCAGCGTCTGCACAGAGGCTAGCTGATGGGTTAAGTGGCTTCACACAGCGATCCAACGAACCCATCGAAATCGAAGCGGATGCGCTTGAGGTTCTCGACAGCGAAAATGTGGCGGTTTTCACCGGTAACGTCCGGGTCACGCAAGGAACGGCGGAGCTGGAAACACGCGAGTTGCGCGTCCATTACGTCGGTGGGGCCGATCAGAACAACATTGGCCCGGCCAGTAGCCAGGGCTTGCGACTTCTCGAGGCCATCGGTGCTGTTCGCATTCGCTCGGAACAGGAATATGCTGAGGGCGATCAGGGACGGTTCGACTTCGTAACCGAGACGATCACCTTGACCGGAAATGTGCTGTTGCAACAGGGCGAAAACCTGCTGCGTGGCCAGCGCCTCGTCGTCGATCTCGCCAGCCGCGAAAGCCGACTTGAGGCCGCGCCAAGTGCCGGCGCAGGCTCACAGCGCGTTACCGGGGTTTTCGTTCCGGGCTCCGACCGCTAGATTTCCTTTCTATGGGGTTGGTTGAGCGTTCAAAACAAATAGTCACAAGAGCCTGGGAAGCCGGTCCGGGTGAGCTCTTCGCTCGCGCCGCTCTGCTGGCAACGCGTGACCCCGTCGAGCGTTTTGGCCGCAAGATCGATGCGGCGCTCCATAAGGAGTTGGGACCGCAATCGGCCAAGCCAAAGGCGGCACCAAACGGCCATCTTAATGGCACCGCGAACGGCCACCAGACCTATCCGGTGAATGGAAACCAGGAGGTGCCGGCGAACGAAGCGGTACCCTCAAACGGCAGCCAACCGGCGTATAATGACAAAAACGGCCTGGATCCGCGCCCGAACGGCTCCGCCGCCAAAGGGCGCATATTGGGCGCGATGAACGGTAACCAGGCCATTGCTACTTCACCAACCGCCGTGACCGGAGAAGCAGGTAGCCTCGTCGTTGCAGGTTTACGAAAAAGCTACCGCGGTCGCACCGTGGTCAGTGATGCAGGGCTGACGCTCAGGCGGGGCGAAGCGGTCGGACTGCTGGGGCCAAACGGGGCCGGCAAAACCACAATTTTCTATATGATCACCGGCCTTGTCTTGCCCGATGCCGGGCTCATCCATCTGGACGGGCAGGACATCACGCACCTTCCGATGTATCAGCGGGCGCGGCTCGGAATCGGATACCTGCCGCAGGAAGCGTCAATTTTCCGCGGCATGACCGTCGCGGAGAATATCATGGCGGTACTGGAACTGGTCGAGCCGGACGCAAACAAGCGCAAGGATGAATTGGATGCACTGCTGGGGGAGTTCTCAATCGCCAAGTTGCGCGACACGCCTTCGATCGCCTTGTCAGGCGGCGAGCGACGCCGCTGTGAAATCGCCCGGGCGCTCGCAAGCCGCCCAGCCTACATGCTGCTGGACGAGCCATTTGCGGGAGTCGACCCAATAGCTGTGGGCGATATTCGAACGCTGGTGCGCCATCTCACGACACGGGGCATCGGGGTCCTGATCACCGACCACAATGTTCGCGAAACGCTCAACCTGATTGATCGTGCCACGATCATCCATTCGGGTCGTGTTCTCACCGAGGGCACGCCCAAGGCGATCGTTGCGGATCCAGAGGCCCGCCGGCTTTATCTTGGTGAAAGCTTCACCCTTTAAGTTCCAGTTACGACAATCACGCAAAAAGACCATCTGCGTCGAATTCGCTTGGCATGAGGCTTGCTAAGGGCGCGTTGCTTGTCGCATATCCCTGCCATGGGTCTGTCGCCAAAGCTCGTTCTGCGCCAAAGTCAAACGCTTACGATCACGCCGCAGCTGATGCAGGCGATCAAGCTGTTGCAGTTTTCATCGCTCGAACTTTCCCAATTCATCGACAAAGAACTGGTTCAGAACCCGCTTTTGGAGCGTGATGAGCGTGCCGAGGGTCCGATCAATGGTGACAGCGAATTTGAGCTATCCGAACCCGTGAACGGGTCCGGAACGGAAGAGACCGCAAACCTGTCCTTGGGCACCCTTGATTCTGGTCCGCAAGCCATCGCGGACACTTTGGACACATCGGCTGAAAACGTTTTCCCCGAAGACCCCGCGCAAGGAGCGGCCCCTGCGACTGATGGTGAGCGAGCTTTTGGTATGGGGATGGGCAGTGGTCAATCGGTCGCCGAGCGACCCGACTTCGATCATTACATCAGCCGTCCAGAGACGCTCCATGACCATTTGGGAGCGCAACTGGCAATAGCGATCAAGGATCCCAGCGCCCGTATCATCGGAACGATGCTCATCGATGCCATTGACGACAACGGCTATTTACAAACATCGCCCGAGGATGTCGCCGAACGCCTGCAAGCGCCGCTCGCCAAAGTGGAAGACGTCCTGTCTCGCATCCAGCGTTTCGATCCGGTCGGCATCGGTGCGCGAAACCTGGCCGAGTGTCTCGCGTTGCAGCTACGTGAAGCGAACCGTTTTGATCCCGCGATGCAAGCGATGATCAACAACCTACCCCTTGCGGCGAAGCGCGACTTCGCAAAGCTCAAGCGACTATGCGGTGTTGATCAGGACGACTTGATGGACATGCTTGCAGAGTTACGGGCGCTTGATCCCAAGCCCGGTCGCGGTTTTTCCTCCAGCCCTGTCGATGTTGTTGTTCCGGACATAATCGTGCGGGAAGAGCCGGGAGGCTCATGGGGCGTCGAGCTGAACGCGGAAACCGTGCCTCGCCTGCTTGTTAATCGAACCTACTACGCCACAATCGACCGCAAGACCCTCTCTGTTGAGGATCGGAGCTATTTATCCGATCAACTGCAATCAGCGAGCTGGCTTATCAAGAGCCTCGATCAACGTGCCCGCACCATGATCAAGGTCGGCCAGGAAATCGTCAGACAACAGGACGGCTTCTTTGCCCGTGGCGTCGAGCATCTCAAGCCTCTGACGCTGCGGCAGATCGCTGAGGCCATCGACATGCATGAATCGACCGTCAGTCGTGTTACGTCGAACAAATACATCGCCACCCCGCGTGGCACATTTGAAATGAAGTACTTCTTCACCGCTGCCATAGCCTCCGCCGACGGCGGCGACGCCCATGCGGCTGAAGCGGTTCGACAGCGCATAAAGAAGCTGATCGACGCCGAGACCGCGGACGAAATTCTGTCAGACGATCAACTGGTCAAAGCACTCAAAGCCGATGGCGTCGACATCGCGCGACGCACCGTAGCAAAGTACCGCGAGGCCATGCGGATCGCCTCGTCGGTCCAGCGCCGCCGCGAGAAAAAAGCGCGCGCCCACGCCTGACGTCTCCTGCGCGCGACACCAAAACGGCCACAATGCCCGTAAAGCTACGGATGCGACATCGCCGAATGCAGGCTTGGCGAGCACCCGCTCCTCGTGTCAGCCTTCATCGTGGCATTGCGCAGATCAAATGCTCAATTTAAGGGCGCCGCGCATCGCAAAAGACAGGGGGAAAGCAAGATGAGCCTGCGGATCACCGGCAAGAACATGGACATCGGCCAAGCATTGCGCGGCCATGTTGACGAAAAGCTGGAAGAGGCCCTCGAGAAGTATTTCGCCGGCGGCTATTCGGGCCACGTCACAATGGAGCGCGAAGGCGCGGGTTTTCGAACCGACTGCACGATTCACCTTGATTCGGGGGTGATTCTGCACGCGACCGGTTTTCATATCGACCCGCACCAAAGCGCCGATCAGGCCTCGGCACGCATTGAGAAACGCTTGCGCCGCTATAAACGGCGCCTCAAGGACCATCAGAACGATAAATCCGAGCGACAGATGATGGCAGAAGCGAGCTACGTGACGTTTGCCATGCCCGACGAAAACGAAGAGCCTGGCGAAGATTTTGCGCCCACTGTCGTTGCGGAAACACAGACCAAAATGAAAACCCTCACGGTCGCCAGCGCCGTGCTTGATCTCGACTTTACCGGCGCCCCACTCGTGCTGTTCAAAAATGCCGGAAGCGGGCGGGTGAATGTGGTTTACCGACGCAATGATGGAAATATAGGCTGGATTGATCCTTCAAGCTGAGGTAACCGGGCGGTCCAAACCTGATCAACAGGCTTTGCACGCTGGCTTCATACAGGCCTGCCGCAACCGCCAGGAGCCATCATGGGAATGGATTTAAGCGATCTGATTGCGCCCAAAGGTGTCATCTCGTCGTTGAAAGCCACCTCGAAAAAACAAGCGCTGCAGATGCTTGCCGAACGGGCAGCGGACGTGACCGGTTTGCCTGAGCGGGAGATCTTCACGACTTTGCTTGAGCGAGAACGACTTGGCTCGACTGGCGTCGGTCACGGTGTGGCAATTCCGCATGGCAAGATTGCTGGCCTCGATCGGATCGTGGGGTTGTTTGCACGGACGCAAAAGCCGCTCGATTTTGAGGCGCTCGACGACCAGCCAGTCGACCTTCTGTTCCTCCTGCTTGCTCCGGAGGGCTCCGGCGCGGATCACCTGAAGGCACTGGCCCGCATAGCCAGGGTTTTGCGTGACGAAAGCAGGGCCGAAAGGATCAGGACGACAGATCATTCAAGCGGAATATACGCCGTCCTAACGAGCAGCGCACAGTCCGATGCTGCTTAACGGACATGCGTTTACGGCTTGACCAACCCTCGGTCTTCACCGCTCGTTAACCTTAAATTAGCCAGCGCACCCTAGTTCGGTATACTCTTCGCGGTAGTCTTTCATGGGTAGGATCGATGGCCAAAGCATCACGCAAATCAGCAGCCGCACGCCGCAAATCTCGTAGCCGCAATGCAGCTGCGCGCGCACCATCAGCGCAGGCGAAGCCGGACCTACAGGAGGTACCGAAAGACGCGGCCGCAGCAGCCTCCGGACAGGCGGTTGATTCTCAGGCCGAGAACAACGCGCCGAGCTCATCGGCGACCATTGAGCAGGAACCTGCACCCGCGGAGCGCAGTGCGCCGTCTACCCAGACAGATGCCCCGCAGCCAGAACATGCGCCGACACCCCAGCCGGCCGCGCAGGTAACGAACCTGCGGCGTACACTCGGATATGGTGAAGCGGTCCCTCTGTGCATAACCGCAACGCGCTCGAACCCGCGCTTTGCATTCGGATCGCTGGGCGGCCGCTATACGCTCCTTGGCTTCCTACCTCCGCGTGATGATGCCGCTTACGCGTCAATGATGGAACCGATGGGTCGTGCCCGAGGGATGTTTCATGCGGCACAACGGGTCATAGCGCTTGCAACCTCAGAAGCCGGCTCACTCAACGACCCCAACCTTATGCCGCTGGATGGCGCTTTGCTGGTGTTTCACGACGCCGAACGTGGCTTGCATGATACCTTTGGCGTAACAGGAGCCGATCGCGACGCTTCACCCCAGCACCTTCCCTATGGCTGGTTTCTCATTGACCCGGTCATGCGCATCATGGGCGTGTTTGCGCCGGACGCGACCGAGCAGGCCCTTAACATGCTCGAGGCGTTGCCGGATCCGATGAACCATGCGGGGTCGCCAACCCCCGCCCCGGTCATGATCGTACCGCGCGTTTTCGAACCTGGCTTCTGTCAGGCACTGCTGCAGTACTATGAGCAGCATGGCGGAAATCCCTCGGGCGTGACGCGTGAACGCAATGGCAAGACGCTGGTCGAGCTCGATAACTCAACGAAGAAACGCTTCGACTGCATGATCGAAGATGAAGAGCTGCGCAAAGCGGCGATGCATCGCATTTATTGGCGTCTGGCACCGCAGATTCAGAAAGCCTACCAGTTCAAAGTCACGCGCATGGAGCGCTACATCGTGTGTTGCTATGATGCCAATTCAGGCGGCTACTTCAAAGCTCACCGCGATAACACCACCAAAGGAACGGCGCATAGACGTTTTGCCGTTTCCATCAACCTGAACGCAGAGGACTTTGGCGGTGGTGGCGTGAGCTTCCCCGAATACTCGCGCGCTGTGTACAATCCACCCACCGGCGGCGCACTCGTCTTTTCATGTTCGTTGCTTCATGAGGCGTTACCGATCACGAATGGGCGTAGATTTGCGTTTCTACCCTTCCTTTATGACGACGAGGCGGCCGAAATTCGGCGGGCGAACAATGCCTTCCTCGACCAGAGCGTTGGAAACTACGCCGGCTGACGTTACGGTTGGGTCAAGTGCTTGCATTCGCAGCGTTGTAGGGTCGGTCTAGCCAAGGGCTGGCAAGTAACCGCCCAAGTTAATTTGCTCGATATTTCACCTTTGTTTACAGACCCTTCGTTACGGTGGGGCGGTTTGCAGTGTGAGTTGTTTGAGCCGTGCAGCCATCGAGCCGCCTTTCTGAGACCCGGATTCGCAATCGCTACACCACACGTTATCTGATAGCGTTGGGACTGATAGCGCTTACGATCGCACTCGGCGCCTTCCAACTTCACCGGATTTTGGAAATCAATCACCAGCAGTCGGAAATCCTCGAGGTTGCCGCTGCCCAGCGCACGCTATCTCAGCGGCTGGCACTTCTGACGCCACGTGTCATCGAAGCGCCAAACGCTTTCAGACAACAAAGAGCCGTGAACGACATGCGCGTCGCCGTCGAGCGGATGCGTGCTGGACATGCCTTCCTGACCACACCCAGACCGGACGGGACGATACCGGCTGAAGCGTCTCCAGAGTTGATCCACCATTACGCGCCGGCGGGCCGTGGCCTTGAGCCTATGGCGACAAGCTTCATCAACGCCTTCGACGCTTTTCTTGACGACCCTGAAGGGCAAGTTGACACGATCGAGTTCCATCGCGTGAACGCCGAATCCGGCTTCCTCATTTTGTTGGATCAAGCCGTTTCGCTGTATGGGGAAGTCGCCCGCAACAGAACATCCCATGCTTTGCGCGTGCATGGGTTTTGGGTCGTTCTCGCCCTTGTTCTGATGATGATCGAGATCATCGTGATCTTCAAACCTATGGCGCGCGATGCCGCCCGCTCTATGGTCAGCATGCAAGCGGCGCTCGATGACAGAACCTCGCTGCTCTCCCGCTCGATGAAAATTGCCAAGATGGGCCATTGGCGCGCAACCAACGCTCAGGCGGACCCGCTTTGGATGTCGCACGAGTTGCTTGAGATGTATGGGATGGACCGCGAGGAAGGTTACGTCCCGCTCTCCGTCATCCAGGCAGGTGACGTAGTTCCTGAACATACGCCGATCGAAACAAACACGCAGCACGTAGCGTTTTTGAAGACATGGGAAACCGGCGAGCCGACGGTCGCACGGTCGCAGTTCAAGAAGCCAAACGGCGAGATCATCGATATGATGGTCCACATGGCAGCCGAGCATGATGATGACGGTAACGTCGTCGCCGTGACCGGCGTGATTATCGATGCGACCGAAGAAGCCAATGCTGAGCGGGCACTGCGGGAAAGCTATGCGCTGATCGAACAGAAGACCGAAAGCCTTCGAGAAGCCCAGAGGCTTGGACGCTCGGGGACGTGGCGTCGGCCGCTGGACGAAGACCACCTCTATCTCGACAGTCGCGCCTACGACCTTCTCAAATTCGACCCAGAAACACTGACAACACGCCGCGCTGAGATGCGCAAACACTATATCGCCGACGGTTTCGACAAGCTTGTCCAGTTGCAGGACCACGTTCGGCAGACCGGCGAGAAGTCGGAGATTGACGTTCAGATGCGGCGTGGCGATGGCGTCATCATTGACGTACGTATTCGGATGACGCTGGAACGCGATAGTGATGGTCAACCGCGGGCGCTTTTCGGCACCATGCAGGACGTGACGACAGAAAAGGCAGCCGCGCGCGAGCTTGAACAGCTTGCCTACTATGACAACCTGACCGGACTTGCGAACCGGACGCTTTTCACCCGCGAGTTGAAACGTCTTTGCGAGACGGCCAGCGCAGGGGATGCGAAGGCCGCGCTCCTGCTGCTCGATCTCGACTATTTCACGGAGGTCAACGACTCCCTGGGGCATCTGGCTGGCGACCAACTTTTGGAAATCGTTGCGCACAGGCTGTCTGGCCTTGTCGAGAAAACGGATTTCGTTTCACGGCTTGGAGGGGATGAGTTCGCGATCATTCTCAGATCGCGGACCACGCGCGAGACGGTCGACGAGCTTTGTGAGAGCATCATTGATCACATCGCACGGTCGGCAACGCTTGGCAGCAGCGATGTGCAAACCCGCTGCAGTATCGGCATCGCGCTCGTCCCCGACCACTCAACCGAGCCCGATGAGCTGATGCGGTACGCCGATCTGGCACTGTACGCGGCGAAAGAAAACGGCCGCGGACGCTACAGCTATTTTGAAGCGGGCATGAGCGAAGCAATGGGTGTCCGTCTGTCGATGGCGAACGAAATCCGGCACGCTCTGGAAGATCAACGTTTTGAAGTTCACTACCAGCCGATCATCGACATCAGGAGCGGAGAAGTCACCGAGTACGAGACTCTGTTGCGTCTTCGCCGCGGGGACGGCAGCTACGTGCCGCCAGGCATGTTCATTCCCATTGCTGAGAGTTCGCACCTCATAGCCGATCTTGGCGCCTACGTTCTCAAGCAGGCGTGCCTTGATGCTCAAAGCTGGGTCAACGAGGGTTTGCGGCCACGCCGCGTGGCGGTCAATGTATCGGCAGCTCAAGTTTGGCACGGTGATCTTGAGCGCGTTATCGACAACGCCCTGGGTCAGAGTGGTCTCGATCCCAAACTGCTGTGCATCGAGTTGACCGAAAGCGTCTTCGCCGCTGATTGCATGGCGCGCCTTGAGGGCATTTTACGCCGGCTCGCGGAGCGCGGGATTTGCCTGGCTCTCGATGATTTCGGAACTGGCTATTCTTCGCTTAGCTACCTCAATCAGCTACCATTCCATAAGCTCAAGATCGACCGTACCTTCGTGCAGGATCTTCATCTGAGCGCAGATAAGCGCAAGTTGATGCGCGGCATCGTCAGCCTCGGTCGCGGACTTGATCTGCGCGTCGTTGCGGAGGGCGTCGAGATCGAAGACGAACTGAAGGTTGTTCGGTCGCTGGGCTGCGACTACGTCCAGGGTTGGTACTTTGCTAAGGCTCAGCCGGCGGAGCTGGCCCTCGCGGATGCCGCCCGGATCGAAGCATCGGCATTGGCGGCACGCCTGCCCCACGGCAAGCGCCAATCGTCCAGCGACGATGCGAGTGATCTCGTGTTGCAGGCCCTGATCAGCGCCGGCCGCTAGCCGAACGGCGCTGTGAGTTGAGCGCCACCGGCGGCCTTGCAGCCAGACCCGCAATGCCCTTAAGCCTCAGCCAAGCAACTCCCCGTGTGTGCCCTTCCGCACGTCGTTCAAGTGCTAAAGACGGCCCGATCCCGCATGCGCCAGACTTTCAAACTTGCAATCGTTGGCTTTGGGTTGGTTGGCCGACGCCACGCGGAGGCTATAGCGGTGGCCAGCAAGGCGACTCTTGCAGCGATCGTAGATCCTGATCCTGAAGCAGCAGGCGCCGCAATCGAGGCACAATGCCCGTACTACAGCGAGTTGGGCGCCCTGCTCGAAGCAAAGGCCGTCGATGGCGTTATACTCGCGACGCCAAACAAGCTTCATGTGTCGCAAGCGCTTGTGTGCGTTGACGCTGGTCTCCCGACGCTTGTTGAGAAACCCATCGCCACGTCTTCGGAAGATGCGAAGCGCCTCGTCGAGGCAAGTGCCGCAGCGGGCGTTCCAGTCATGGTTGGTCATCACCGGCGTCACAACCCCATAATTGCGACCGCGAAAGCAGCCATCTCGTCCGGACAAATCGGCGCGCTGCGAGCGGTTCACGCCCAATGCTGGCTGTGCAAACCTGACCACTACTTCGATGAGGCACCGTGGCGTACCAAGCCGGGCGCCGGCCCGATTGCGGTCAATCTCGTCCATGACATTGATCTACTGAGGTATCTTTGTGGGGAGATCGCAAGCGTGCGGGCCATCAGCCGGCCAGCAAGCCGCGGTTACGATAATGAGGACGTTGCAGGCGCACTGTTGGACTTTGCCAATGGCGCGGTTGGCACGGTGACCGTCTCCGATGCCATCGTCAGCCCATGGAGCTGGGAGCTCACCGCCGGCGAAAACCCCGCTTATCCTGCAACGTCACAGAGCTGCTACTTGCTTGGTGGCTCCCATGGTTCGCTATCGTTACCGGACCTCAGGATTTGGTCCAACGGCACCGCTCCGCGCGACTGGTGGTCCCCGATGAACAGCGCCTTCCTGCGAGCCGAAAACGCCGACCCGCTTGTCCGGCAGATCGATCATTTCGCGGAGGTTATCTCCGGCGCCTGCCAACCGATTGTCTCCGCAGAAGAAGGAAAGAAGAGCCTTGAGGTGATCGAAGCCCTACAACACGCGGCAAAGACCGGCGGCATGGTCAAGCTTTAAATAAGCCGGGCCAAACGAAGAAACTTGCACAACGTGCAATACAAACGGTTGCGTCGGCAGCAGCTTCGCGCGAACTTTACCCGTCCAAAAACAACAAGAACCCTTCCGGGAGGATACAATGAGTTTCACGATCACGCGCCGTGCTGCGCTAACCGCCGCGCTGGCCGTTTCTGTGTTTGCTGGCGGATCGCTGACCGCAGCTGCCCAGGACCGCATGACATTCACGCTCGCGACGGCGGGGTCGGAGACCGATCAGCGCTCGGTCGCAATGGCGGAAGTCTTCGCACCGATGGTGGCGGAATTCGCCGACTACCAGCCCGGCTACAACGCGACCCTCTTCGCGCAAGGAACCGAGCTGGAAGCGATCAGCCGCGGCAACCTGACAATGTCGATTGCTTCAGCTCAGGAACTCGCACAGTTCTTCCCCGAGTTTTCGATCTTCGCCACCGGTTACGTCCACCAGGATGCGGCGCATCAGGTGCGCGTGTTCAACGACCCGTTGATGGATCCGTTCAAGCAAACGGTGGAGGAGCAATTGGGTGTGAAGCTCCTTTCGGTGATGTACCTGGGCCGCCGCCATGTGAACCTGCGCCAGACGCGCGATGAACTGGATGTTCAAACGCCGGATGATTTGGCTGGCGTGAACCTGCGTATGCCCGGTACAGACGCCTGGCAGTTCCTGGGCTCGGCACTTGGCGCTTCGCCGACACCCATGGCCTTCACCGAGGTCTACACGGCGTTGTCCACCGGTGCCGTTGACGGCCAGGACAACCCGTTGCCCACAGTCGTTGATGCCAAGTTCTACGAGGTGACCAATCAGATCGCGCTCACATCGCACCTGGTTGACCTCAACTACATCGCATTCTCGCTTGAGACTTGGAACAGCCTGACCCCCGAGCAGCAAATCACCGTGCAACGCGCCTCTGATGCTGCAGCTGCGGTCGGACGCCTGCGGCAGCTTGATCTCGAGAACAGCCTTGCGGACCGCATACGCAGCGAAGGCGTGGAAATCTATACGCCTGATCTGGAGGCGTTCCGGACGCATGTGCAAGCCCAATATGTCGGCAGTGAATTCGCCGAAAGCTGGCCGGATGGTGTGCTCGAGCGTATCAACGCACTGGGCAACTAATCAGTACAGCGCAGTACGGATAAACGGTCCGCACCAGGCGTGATCCGGCACCTTTCCCTCTGGGTGACCCGCAGCACCGAATTCATCGCCGCCAGCCTTCTGGCGGCGATGTTTATCACGTTTCTTCTGCAAATTTTTTCCCGGTATGTCTTGCAAACGCCGTTCGGCTGGACCCTCGAACTGTGTCTGATCCTTTGGGTCTGGATTGTCTTTTTTGGCTGCGCCTTTCTCGTCCGCGAGAAGGACCATGTCACGTTCGACATCCTGTACCTCGCAACCCCGCGACGGGCCCAGCGGGTGCTAGCGCTGGTTTCGGCGGGGGCCATCGCGGTCGGCATGTTATGGGCGTTTTTGCCGACCTGGGATTACATCGATTTTCTCAAGATTCGCAGGACGTCGACCGTCCGTAATCCGCTGTCTGGCGACAAGATTCCGTTACGCACCATCTTCTCGGTCTATGCAGTGTTTATGCTCGTGATCGCTGCGCGATACGGTTGGCGGTTTGTCACTTTGCTACGCGACCCAAATCCAGCCAACCAAACCGATGATCCGCGTCCATGATAACGAGCGCTGCCAAGATGAGGAACCAGCCGGTTGAGCGTTGAGCTCGCCCTATGCCTGTTGGTGCTGTTTGGTCTGGCGGCCATCGGGACCCCCATAGGCTACTCGATCATGCTCGCCTCGCTGGTCTATCTCGCCTCCGGTGGGATGGATCTGGCGCTGACCGGCGAGAAAATCTTGCAGGGGCTCTACGGAAGCTTCGTCCTGCTCGCTGTTCCGCTGTTCATCGTTGCCGCCAACATCATGAATGCCGGAACAATATCCGAGCGGCTCCTCACCTTCTGCATCGCCGTCGTAGGCCGCTTCAGGGGCGGGCTCGGCCACGTTAACGTTGTGGCGTCCTTGATCTTTTCTGGCATGTCCGGCTCGGCGGTTGCAGACGCAGCAGGCATCGGCAAAATCATCATCCAGATGATGACAAAAGACGGTCGGTATTCCGGAGGCTATGCAGCCGCCATCACCGCCGCATCGGCCACCATCGGCCCGATCATCCCACCGTCGATCCCCATGGTGCTTTATGCACTTGTCTCCAACGCCTCCATCGGATCGCTGTTCCTCGCGGGCATTGTTCCCGGCCTCCTAATGGGGGGCTTGTTGATGGCGATGAACGCCATCATCGCGCGTCGCCGCGATTTCGCAATCGAAGAGCCGGTCCCATTGAGCGAGTTGCCGGCGATCACCGGTAGAGCGTTCCCTGCTCTGCTGATGCCCGTCATTCTGCTGTACGGAATCTACGGTGGCGTCACCACGCCGACCGAAGCTGCGGCAGTTGCCGCGCTTTATGCACTGGTCCTCGCCGGGCTGTTCTACCGAACCCTAAGTGTCAAGGCACTGTACAGCATCTTTGTCGAAAGCGCCCGCTCGTCGGCGGCCGTCGGGGTCGTCATCGGCGGCGCGCTCATCCTCAACTTTATCGTCGTCTCAGAGAACATACCCGGGGTGATGTCAGACTTCCTGACAGACATCGACATGCACCCGCTGGTGTTCCTGTTCCTCGTCAACATCCTGGTGTTGTTGCTTGGCTGCGTCCTTGATGCGACGACCATCATCCTTGTGATTGTGCCGCTGTTCATACCCGCCTGTAACGCGCTGGGGATTGATCTCGTCCACTTCGGCGTTCTGGTGGTGGTCAACTCAATGATCGGATTGATCACGCCACCCTATGGCATCCTTTTGTTTGTCATAAACGCGGTAACGGGCATCCCCTTACGCGCAATCATATCAGAGGTCTGGCTTTTCCTCGGCGTGCTGATGATCGCTTTGCTCGTACTGATCGTGTTCCCGGACCTCGTCCTGTTTTTGCCACGCTTATTCGGGTACGCCGGTTAGCGGAGACGCGTGTTTGACGCGGTTACTGGTCAGCCCCTGCCGAATGCTTCTCGAAGAGACGCCAATGCGTCTGCGAGTAGGACAAGGTCGACGCCGACTGCTGTGAAGAGCGAGCCAGCGTTCATGTAGGCCTTTGCCGAAGCGGGCTCCAACGCCATCACCCCGCCAGGAACGCCGATGGCTTTAAGGCGCTCAAAGCCCTTATTGATAGCATCGACCACATCGGGATGGCACATTTGACCCCGAATGCCCATGCTCGCGCTGAGATCGGCTGGGCCGAAAAAGACAGCATGGACTCCGTCGACAGAGGCGATCTCTTCAAGCGCATCCATCCCACTGACAGTCTCGACCTGAGCGATCAAGCACAACTCGTCTTGAGCAGTTTGAAAATAGTCTTCCACCTGGCCATACCGTGTGGCCCGGGTCATGCCAGCCATACCCCGGACGCCCGACGGCCCGTAGCGCATCGCTTGAACGATGGATCGGGCTTCACTGGCCGACTGGACGTACGGCACCATCAGAGTCTGTCCGCCCATATCGAGCAACCGCTTGATGAGCACTTCATCATGGCCAGCAGCGCGCACAACAGGAGCAACGCCCATGCTGCCTGCGATCGCCTGTAAGGCTGCCTGAACCTCCACGGTCTCAATGGCCGCATGTTCACAATCGACGAGCACCCAGTCAAAACCGGCACCGCCCAGCATCTCGGCGACCGTGTTACCGCCGATCGTGTTCCACAAGCCAAGCTGATGGTCGCCCGACGCGAGGGCGGACTTGAATAGATTTTTGGGAACTTGCATGCGTCAGGGGCTTTCGACGTTTTCGGATTACATGTTGGAGTGACTATGCGTGTCTCGACGGCGCTTGGCCACCATCGTTTCTGGTCGTCAGCCCGTTCAATGACACTGCGGAGCAGCTTTGAAGGACGCGCCTCATGAAGCAGCCAGATATCGTTGCGTTGGGCGAGCCGCTGGTCGAGATGGTGCGCACGTCCGGGGAACCGGGTGGACCGGCAACTTACTCAAGCGACGTTGGCGGTGATGCGCTCAATGCACTTGTCGCTGCTGCGCGCCAAGGCGCCAGTACCGGGCTAATCTCTTCCGTAGGCAACGATCCTTTTGGCAGCCAGATTCTAGCCTTCTGCCGGAATGAAGCGATCAGCACCGAAGCGGTCATGATCGCTGATCGCCATCCAACCGGCCTGTGTTTCATTCATCCTGACCCGAAGGACCGGCACTTCTTCTACGCGCGCCAAGGTTCCGCTGCGAGCCACTTCGGCCCCGAAAACCTGCCGGAACAAACGATCGCAAAGGCGAAGGTTTTACATGTAACTGGCGTCAGCCAAGCGATCAGCCAGTGCATGCGCGAGGCCGTGCGCCGTGCGGCAGAGGTTGCAAAGTCTCACCACACGCTTGTCTCCTACGATTTGAACATCCGCCCCAAACTGTGGTCGCTGGAAGACGCCAAAGCATGCGTTGATGGCTTTCTACCTCTCGCAGATATCGTCCTACCGTCGGACGATGAAGCGCAGCGGCTGTTGGGCACCTGTGATCCTGAGGCCATTCTCACTTTCTTTGGACGCTTCAATCCATTGGCCGTCATCCTCAAACGCGGAGCCGAGGGGGTCATTGTCCGAACGTCAGACGAAGACATCACCGTGCGCGCACCCAGCGTGGATGCGATTGATAGTTCGGGCGCGGGGGACAGCTTTGCCGGTGCTTGCCTCGCCTATTTCCTGGAGACAGGCAGCATAACAGAGGCTGCACGCTTGGCCGTTCACGTCGCCGCCGCAACGGTCACCGGCCACGGGGCGACGGGTGCCATTCCAACGCGCGAGATGATCGAGCCGCTCCAGCGATAACCGTTTTGCATGGAGGTTCCGTCCGCGCGCAATGCGAACACAATCATGTCTGTTCCCGGGTGCTCAGCGCTTGACGCCAACGCAGAGGCTTGCGGGATTCTTTTTGCAACGCTGGCAAATAAAACTGTCGTAAACGGCGGCCTAATCAAAGTCTTACCGCCAGATATTCGATAGTTTGGCTAATTTACGCTGGGTCATATTTGGGCCTATCTTGCCCGCCCGCCAAATCTGCTTCGGGAGTGAAAGATGATCCGCATTGATGTCGAACCTTCCAGTGGTGGCAGCTTTGTCAATTTTGCGACGTTTCTAGGTGACGCCATCCTGAACGTCGGCCTGCTGAACACAAATAACCCGACCTCGTTCTCGTTTACTTGGTTCGATGGCACAACAACCTTCGCTGCAAACGTAACCGGCACCGGTTTCACATACCAGCCCGTAACACCGACGCAATTCGAACTGACCGGTGGCGTCATTCAATCGGTTGAGGTGTTCGTCAATGGCGGCTTTCAAGGCACCATCAGTTCTATCAACCTGCTGGTCACAGACGCCGCAGCCCTTCAGGCTGCTGAGCGGAACGGCACCAACCTTCTTGCGATAGAGGAGTATCTGTCTCAACAGGACTGGGACTTCCGAGGTAACAACGTAGCCAACATCGCTGAAGAGGGCGATGCCTTCGGTGGCGATGGATACCCTTTCAACCCTGAAGGCAATGACATCTTCAATTTCGGCGATGGGGATGACCGTTTCTTTGGGGGAGATGGAAACGATCAAATCTTCGCTGGAAACGGCAACAACCAGTTGTGGGGCGGCAACGGCGAGGATGAGTTAACCGGCGGCAACGGGGTCGATAACTTCCGCGGCAATGATGACGACGACATCCTCAGGGGGCTGGGCGGTGATGATGAATTGCGCGGGAACGACGGAAACGATCAGCTTTTCGGCGGCGACGGTGAAGACTTCCTGCTCGGCGGCCTTGGAAACGATTTCCTCGATGGCGGTAACGGCAACGACAACCTGACAGGTGAGGAAGGCAACGACACTCTGATAGCTGACGACGCTGGCCCGAACCGTTTCGGCGACTTTCTGATGCCGGGAAGTGGAAACAATACCATCATCGCTTCGGCAGTTTTTCGGTTCGATGGCGGACGCGAAGGTCATGATCTCTCCTTCCAAGACATACAATCGGGCGTAACCGCGAGCACCGTGAGCGGCGTCGCGACTGCGGTCGGAATGAACACCACCTTCTCGGAAGTTCATTTCTTTCGCGGTGGAGGCTTCAACGACACGCTCACCGGCGGGAACCCGACCTTTGACAACTTCGAGGGTTTCACCGGCAATGCCGGCAACGACATAATCAACGGTGGTTCTGGTTTCGATGTCGTGCGCTACGACGGCGAAGATCGGTTCGGGTATTTCGATGCAAACGGCAACACCATCCGGGGCTTCCAAGGTGTAGTGGTCGATCTGCAGGCAGGAACCGCCACTGACAGCTACGGCGACACCGACACGCTGATCGACATCGAAGGCGTCGAAGGAACCGGCTTTGGGGATAACATTGCGGGAGACGCGGGCCCCAATCAACTTCGCGGTTCCGGCGGTAATGACACGCTGAGCGGTCGAGGTGGGGATGATGAACTAAGGGGAGAACAAGGTAACGACAGTCTCTTCGGCGGCAGCGGTCAAGACATACTCAGCGGTAACGACGGAAATGACTTTCTCAACGGTGGCGAGGGGAACGATGACTTAAGCGGTGGAAGTGGGAACGACACAATCATCGCCGACGATTCAGGCCCTAACCGCTTCGGCGATTTCATCATGCCGGGAAGCGGGAACAACACCATCATTGCGACACCCGTTTTTCGCCTTGATGGCGGACGCGATGGGCATGATCTGTCGTTTCAGGACATTCAGTCAGGTGTCACCGCAAGCACCGTGACTGGAGTCGCCACCGCCGTCGGTATGAACACAACCTTTTCGGAAGTGCACATTCTTCGCGGCAGTGGGTTCAACGACACGCTCACGGGCGGAAACACGGCTTTTGACAACTTTGAAGGCTTCAGTGGTGGCGCTGGCGACGACACACTGGACGGTGGATCAGGCTTTGATGTCGCGCGCTACGATTCCGAGGTGCTTTGGGGCTTCTTCGATCCCAACGGTGACCGCGTTTCAGGCTTTCAGGGCGTGGTGGTTGATCTGTTGGCCGGGACCGCAACCGACAGCTATGGCAACAGCGATACGCTGATCAGCATCGAAGGCGTTGATGGCACGCTGTTTGGGGACACGATCGACGGGGACGGCGGCTTCAACAGGCTTCGTGGACGTGAAGGCAACGACGTTTTAAGTGGACGAGGAGGCGACGACGAGCTTCGCGGCGAGGATGGCGACGACCAGCTTTTCGGCGGCGACGGTCGCGACAACCTCTTCGGAGGCGATGGGAACGACACGCTGGATGGCGGAAACGGAAGCGATGAGATCAACGGGGAGGCAGGCAACGACACCATCTTCGCCGACGATACGGGACCGGAGCGTTTCGGCGATTTTATCCTGCCCGGCCCTGGCAATAACACGATTATCGCAACCCCGGTTTTTGCGCTCGATGGCTTTCGCCTAGGCCATGACCTTTCGTTCCAGGACATCCAGTCAGGCGTTACCGCCAGCACGGTAACGGGCGTTGCGACGGCAACAGGAATGAATACGACTTTCTCGGAGGTTCACACGTTTCGGGGAAGCGGGTTCGACGATACCTTCACCGGGGGCAACACATTATTTGACGGCTTTGAGGGCTTCACCGGGGGTGCCGGCGACGACACGATAGATGGCGGCTCTGGTTTCGATGTCGTCCGCTATGATCCCGAGGTGTTGTTTGGCTTTTTCCCCACCAACAGCGCTCCCGTCCGTGGGACACAAGGCGTCATTGTCGATCTTTTGGCGGGAACTGCCACCGACAGCTATGGCGATACGGACACGCTGATCGACATTGAAGGCGTGGACGGCACGTCTTTCGGCGACACGGTTCAAGGCGACAATGGCCCCAACAGGCTGCGCGGACGTGAGGGTGACGACACGCTAACCGGCCTCGACGCGAACGACCGCTTGGAGGGAGAAGACGGCAACGACACGCTAAGCGGCGGTAATGGGAACGATACGGTTTCCGGTGGTGCGGGCGATGACGTCGCAGACGGCGGCAACGGCAACGACACGGTGAACGGCGGCGACGGTGCCGACACGCTGAACGGTGATGCTGGCAACGACACGCTCAATGGCAATGTCGGCAATGACACCCTTGATGGTGGCGAAGGCGATGACACGTTGCGCGGTCAGTCCGGTACCGATGGGTTGAGCGGCGGCAACGGCAATGACACCCTCGATGGCGGTGGCGGGACGGATATGCTTGACGGCGATGCGGGTGAGGACACGCTCAATGGCGGCGGTGGCCGCGATACGCTGAACGGTGGCGACGACAATGACCTGCTCATCGGCGGTGCGGGCAATGATACCCTCAATGGGGGTGATGGCGATGACCGGCTGTTTGGCGGCGCGGACTTCGACAATCTCAACGGCGAACTGGGCAACGACACCCTTGATGGCGGAGCCTCCAACGACATCCTCACCGGCGGTGGCGGCAATGACGCGCTCATCGGTGGCGACGGCAATGACAATCTCAATGGCGGCGGCGGCATCGATGTGCTGTCGGGCAATGCCGGCAATGATGTCATGGCGGGTGGGGCGGACAATGACACGCTGAACGGCGGTGGCGACAATGATCGCCTCTTTGGTGGGGCGGGCGACGACACCTCCCGCGGTCAGGCGGGCAATGACTTCATCTCGTCAGGGTCGGGCGATGACATGCTCGAAGGCGGGATCGGCGACGACTTCCTGTTCGGCGGCTTCGGCGAGGACACCCTGTTGGGAGAGGACGGCAACGACTTCATCCAGGCCGGTGCGAGCAATGATCAGCTATCGGGCGGTGCCGGTGACGACACGCTGCAGGGCCGCGAGGATGATGACACCCTTGATGGCGGGACGGGCACCGACACGCTGACGGGCGGCACGGGCGCCGACACGTTCATCTTCGCGCCAGCCTATGGCAATGACACCGTCACGGACTTCGAAGACGACATCGACCAGTTGGACCTGTCGGCCTTCAACTTCGCGAGCGTCAATGGTGCGCTATCCTTCGCCGCCGATGTTGCGGGCGACGTCGTCTTCACCTTCGGACCCAACAGTTTCACCATCGAGAACACCACACGCACGCAGCTGGCCGATGATATCTTGATTTGATGCTTAGGCGTACCCGGACCTGGGGTCGGCTTCAGGTCGCGTGCGCCTTAGCGCAAAACAAGGACGGAGCATCCGGACCGACGCACCACGCGGCTCGTTGTCGAACCCAGAGCGTAGTCGATGGCATCCGGAGACTGTGACCCAATCAAAATCAGATCGTGCCCATTGGCTTTGGCAAAAGACACGATCTCCATACCCGGCTTGCCGACGGCAACCTGGCAATCGATCGCCGGATCATCGGCTGCCACGGTCTTCAGACGTTCGAGGATTGACGCTGTCAGGTGGTTCTCCGGTTTGACCGTTACGAACTCAGCAACAAAGCCCGGCACCCGCTCCAGCACCGTAAAAAGCGTAATTGTTCCTTCGGGTTCAAGCAGTTCGCGAGCCTTTGCGAGCTTCGGCGCAATCAGCTTCTCATGATCGAGAGCAACCGGAATCAGGATTTTCTTGAACACCACAGCGTCCTTTCAACTGATGCGGCTTAACCTTGCAGCGAAGCCAGAGTGAGCATTCCCAAGGCGACAAACACAGCGATGAAAACCGTCTGGGCGGTTATCGCGGCAACAGCCCCACCGCCAACCTGCGTAACATCGGATAGGCTGGTCTTCACGCCGACCGCGGCGATAGCAATCAGAAGCAGCCAACCGGAAACGGAGGCAACAAAGCTTGTTATCGGCGCAGGGATCGCGAAGAACGTGTTGATCGCAGCCAGTACAATGAATACCACCACAAACGTTGGAAGAAGCGGCGGCCGCTTGCCGGAACTGTCGACCTCCTCACGCGCGTAGCGGCGAGCGAGAAGTGCGATGACGAGCACCGTGGGCGCGAGCATAGAGACCCGAAGCAGCTTCACCAGCGTCGCGATCTCACCCGCCTCATCGGAGATCGAAAAGCCGGCGCCAACCACCTGGGCGACGTCATGGATCGCCGCGCCCATAAAAATGCCGGCGGTTCTGTCATCGAGGCCCAGCGTGTTCGTGATCACCGGATACAGGACCATTGCCACCGTGGATAGAACGGTCACGCCGACGATCGTAAACACCAACCGGTCTTCGCTTGTCCTCTCCTTGGGAAGAACCGAAGCAATGGCGATAGCCGCCGACGCACCGCAAATGGCGACCGCGCCAGCCGAAAGCACGGCGAAGCGGGTCTTCGCGTTGGTCAGCTTTGCAAGCAGAACGCCGAACACAATGGTAGCAGCGATGCTCAGCGCCAAGAGCAAGACCATCGGCAGACCTAATTCAACCACCATATCGAAGCTGATGCGCGCGCCGAGCAGAGCGACCCCGATCCGCAGTACGGGTTTGGCCCCGAAAGCGATGCCCGGTTTGAGCGTCGCGTTGGAGTTCAATCGGTTGAGCGCAAGCCCGAAGACAAGCGCCAAAAGCATCGCCGGAAAGATCGAGTTATCCGCAATGAGTTGGCTTGCGGCCGCAATCGCAACAGCCAACACGAGGCCAGGAACGAGTGATCCAAACCTTTTGGTCTGATCGAGAGCGACCTGCATGGAGTGCCGGCGCCTCGTGCCGGGTTCAGCATCGCGCGTCGTGTCAGTCACTGGGACACTACCCCCTCGACCGCCAATTGTTCGATGCCGTCTATGTATGCCTTTGGCACTGCAACGCCGTTTGCGGCGGCCTGCCGGGCAAGTGCCGCGCGGCGCGCTCCGGGCACGCGTGCCCCATCCTGCTGTTCGATAAGGCTCAGCAACGCATCGAGGCGCGCACCGAAATCTGCGCCTTCTGGCGGCCGGAAAATCAACAGAAACTGCCCCACGTCAGGGGGCGGACCGTCGGCAGTGAAGAAACTGGAAACATCTTTGCTCATCGACGAGCCGGTCATCAATGACGCGAAAACTTCCACTATCAGAGCAAGTGCGGTCCCCTTAGCTTCGCCAATCGGGACCATGGTTCCGGCCAAGCCCTGCTCAGGATCGGTGGTGGGGTTACCATCGGGATCAAGCGCCCAACCCTCGGGGATAGTCTGCCCCGTCTTGTGCGCGTGCATCACCTTGCCGCGGGCAACGCGGCTAAGCGACAGATCAACGATGAGCGGATCGCCTACCGGGCGCGGCGCCGCGAACGCAATCGGATTGGTGCCGTAGAGCGGAACGTGGCCACCCCATGGCGCGATTGCCGCCGGTGCATTCGCCATCATCAGGCCGACCATCCCCTTTTCAGCGATCTGCCTGACCGGCAGCGATAGAGCGCCGCAATGATGCGAGTGGGCCACCGCAACCGAGGCGACGCCCATCTCGGCAGCAAGCGCGCACCCACATTCGATAGCTTGGTCGAGTGCGGGGTAGGCGAAACCGTGCCCCGCGTCCGTCCGCAAAGTGCTCGGGGCAGTCTTTCGTGTTGAGGGGACGGCGTCTGCGATGATCTTGCCCGTCCGGACCTGCCCGATGTAATCGGCCACGCGTGAAAAGCCGTGGCCGGTCTGGCCTTCCGCTTCGGCCGCAACCAATCCCCTTGCTACGCTGGACGCTGCCACATCCGGCACACGGTTGGCGATCAACGCGCGAACGATGAACGCCTCGGCCTCAACAATGGACAGCGTGACGGTTTCAGACATGGACAAGACAGTGGCGACCGGCAAATTGGGCCGCCACCTTCGCTCGTTTAAGCGCTTCGATAAAGCTTGGTCATCGAGAATTCTCGGTGCCCCAACGCTTCTGCGGCAGTGTTGCGGCCATTGGCAGTCCGGCGGATCATATCGATTAATTCGTCGCCGGCCTCGTCGATTGTCATCTCGCGCCTAAGGATACCTGAGACATCGACATCGACATGCTCCCCCATCGTGCGAACAGTACGCGGGTTTGCGGTGATCTTGATGACGGGCACGATCGGGTTGCCGACGACGTTGCCCTGCCCTGTCGGGAAGGTGTGCACCACCGCGCCGCCCGCAGCCATCAGCGTCACACATTCAGCAGCTGCGGACGACGAATCCATGAAATACAATCCATCGCCTGACTTCGGCTGCTCTGCCGGCTCCAGAATCTCGATGAACTGCGAGGTGCGACCGATCTTCTCAAGGTTGCCCAGCGCCTTCTCTTCAATGGTAGTCAGACCGCCCTCGATGTTGCCTTTGGTTGGCTGGCTATCAGATAGATCATCGGTCTGGTGCGCGAAGATGACGTCGTCCTGATAGGCCTTCCACATCTTGTACCAGCGCTCACCCACCTCTTCGTTGATGGCGCGCTTCTGGCAGATGTGTTCAGCGCCGGTGATCTCGGACGTTTCACCGAAGAAACCGGTGATGCCTTCGGGCAGCAGCTTGTCGTACATGTTGCCAACCGTCGGGCAGGAACCCAGACCGGTCGTCGTATCCGATTCACCGCATTTGGTGGAGACCCAAAGCTCCTTGATCGAGCATTCTTCGCGCTGAGTTTCGGAGGCCTGATGGACGAACTCTTTCGCAGCCCAGGAAGCGGCGCGGATCGTTTCGAGATCGCCTTTTTGCTCGATCGAGAACTCCGCTACCTGCTTGCCGGTTTCCCGAATGCCGTCTGCGATGCGCTTGGTCCAACCCGGCTCGATCCCGATGACGACAACCGAATGCACGTTGGGGTTTGAGCCCGTCCCGATCATGGTGCGGAAATGCAGCTCAAGGTCTTCGCCAAACTGCAAGCGCCCATAGGCGTGCGGGATGGCGAGCGTGCCCTTGATGTTGTTGGCAACAGCCTCACACGCGGCGTTAGAGATATCGTCCACCGGCAAAATGAGCACATGGTTGCGAACGCCCACGCGGCCGTTTTCGCGCCGGTAGCCGTGGAAGGTAATGTTGGAATATTTCGACATTGTGTGCCCCTACCAGCGCTTGGTTTTGCAGTTGTGGGTGTGCAAATGCTCACCCTGACCGATGTTGGCGATGATCTTGCCGATGTCTTCGCCATACTTCATCGCGGTATCGCCTTCCTTGAGGTCGGTCAGCGCAACCTTATGACCGATCGGAACATCGTGTTTCGCGGTGAGGCGGAAGGTCGAGTTGTCGTGGGTGATGCAGCACAGCATGTCGGTACCGGCCGTGAGCCCCTCAACCACGACCACACCGACATTGTCGGCTTTCTCATGGACAAGCAGATGGGGGATTTCGGACATGATTGGTGTCTCCTAATGGGCAGGTTTGAGAATGATTTTAGGCGCAGCAATGCGCCCTTGACGAATGTCCTGGAAGGCGCGAGCGCCATCGGATAGCGGACGCGCCTCGGTCCAGTTGAGCGGGCCGAGACGGCCGTCGAAAATCGCGGCGCAGGTGTGTCGGAAGTCCTGCATTGTGTAGGTGTAGGTGCCGACAAAACTGATTTCCTGCAGCGTGATGCGGCGAATATCGAGCCCCCCATCTGCGCTCCCCAGACCGATGTGCACGATGGCACCCCCGGGGCTCACCAACGCAGATGCAGCGGCCCGTGTCGCGGCAAAACCAACGGCATCAAACACAAGCGGCACGGTTCCATCGGCGGGCGCGTTATCGATGGCCACCCCGCAGGTCTCGGACAAAAATGCTGCCCGCTCCGCGTTCGGTTCGGATAGCGTCACAACTTCCAGACCCATCGCGTCGAGGGCAAGAACGGCGGCAAGCCCGATGGCGCCTCCCCCGATGACATGGGCCCTGCGGTCATCAGAAGGATGGAGCTTTTCAAGGCCAAGGCGAGCGGCATGCCAACTGACGGCCAACGGTTCCGCAAGAGCGGCTGTATCGAGACTTACATCGTCCGGCACCGTAACGAGGTTTGTCAGCGGCATCGCAACGTAGCCCGCGAACGCGCCCTCGCGCGGCGGCAAGGAGATTATCTGCCGAGCGGGACACAGATTGTCGCGCCCGGATCGACTTGCAGCGCTTGATGGATCAGTCACCAAGGGATTGATCGTCACACGGCGCCCGACATCAGAGCCTGCGACGATCGTCCCAGCCGCTTCGTGCCCCAAAATCAAGGGCGCTGGGCGGCGCTCATCATGGCCCAAAAAGGCATGCATATCGGAGCCGCAAATGCCGGCGCTTTCGATCCGAACAAGCGCTTCCCCATCGCGCAGGACCGGATCATCAGCATCGCGATATTCCAGGCGCTCGGGAGCGGTGTAGACAAGCGCCTTCATTTGGCCGTGAACCCCCCGTCGAGCATGATGTTCTGTCCGGTGACATAGTTGGACGCATGCGAACACAGAAACAGAAGCGGGCCGTCGAGATCGCTGAGCTCGCCGTTCCGGCCTATGCAAGTCTGATTAGCATTGCGCTGGGCGCGAGCAGGATCGGCAAACACCGGCGCGGTTAGCTCGGTCTCAAAGAAACCCGGTCCTATCGAGTTGGTGGTTATTCCGTGCTTCGACCATGCCTCGGCCATCGCCCTCGTTAGCTGCCCGACGCCCCCTTTCGAAGCTCCGTAAGCGATGCCCCCTGAAAAGGCTCGGAACGTTTGTAGGGAGGTGAACAGAACGATTCGTCCCCACCCGGAGGAACGCATGGCAGGCACGAAGGCCTGGCTCAGAAAAAACGGGGCGGACAGATTGACGGCAAGCGTCTGATCCCAGCCTTCGGGCGTTACATCATCGGCTACCTCGCGGGCGTTCAGCCCCGCCGCATGGATCACAATGTCCGGCGCGCCGAACGCAGCCGATATATCGTCCGCAAGCTTACGCAGGCGCACTCGATCAGCAATATCGCCGGAGACCGCGCTGGTCTCCCCATCGGTTTCACCTTGCCAACTCTCCAGCGCTTCGGCACGCCGCGCCACGCCAACGACCCGCGCCCCCGCTTCCGCAAGCACGGTTGCAGCACGTCGGCCAAGGCCAGAGCTTGCACCTGTGACGCAGGCGACGCGGCCAGCAACGCTGAAAAGAGCGCTCAAATCAGGCATCAGGCGACAGATCGAACTCCTGCTCAGGAAAATACTTTTTGAGGCGAATGTCGGCCGTGCGAGCGTGGCCTTCCATGCCCTCAAGGCGTGAAATACGGGCCGTCGCTTCGGCAATTGGCTTGGCTCCATCGCGCGTGGCACGCTGCCAGGTGACGATCTTCATGAATTTATGGACCGACAAGCCGCCAGTGTAGGACGCCGCACCGGAGGTGGGCAGAACGTGGTTCGTTCCCGAGGCTTTATCGCCAAATGCGACAGTGGTCTCCTCGCCGAGGAACAACGAGCCGTAGCAGGACAGGCGCTCAAGCCACCAATCGAGGTCTTCGGCCTGCACAGTCAGGTGTTCTGGGGCATAGGCGTCGGACGTTGCGGCCATCTCTTCGCGGTCAGCGCACAGAATGACTTCTGCATAGTCCCGCCACGCGGCCTTGGCATTGTCGCGGTTAACCTCCGGCAGAGCATCTATGAGCGCTGGGACCAGCTTCATGACCTCTTCGGCAAGCGTACGGTCGTCGGTCACGAGCCAGACAGGCGAGTTGTAACCGTGTTCCGCTTGGCCCACGAGATCGGCAGCAACGATCATCGGGTCGGCCTTGCCATCGGCAAGAACGAGACTATCAGTTGGACCGGCGAACATATCGATCCCAACTCGACCAAAAAGGATGCGCTTGGCTTCCGCAACGAACTGATTGCCAGGGCCAACCAGGATGTTGGCTGTTGGCAGCCCAAATAGGCCAAAGGTCATGGCCGCGACGCCCTGCACCCCACCCAAGGCAAGGATCGTATCGGCTCCGCAGATATGCGCGGTGTAAACGATCGCGGGGTTGATACCGATATCGGGCCGTGGCGGCGAACAGGCCACGATGTGCTCACATCCGGCCACCTTCGCGGTGGTGACGGTCATGATCGCGCTGGCGATGTGGCTGTAGCGACCGCCGGGCACATAACAGCCTGCCGCTGAAACCGGAATGCTCTTCTGACCAGCAATCAGACCGGGGACGACCTCGACCTCTATGTCTTTGATGGTCTGTTTCTGCGCCTCAGCAAAACGTCGGACATTGGCGGCGGCGAAGGCGATATCCCGCTTGAGCTTCTCTGGCACCTTCGCGGCGGCAGCTTCGATATCCGAAGCGGTGAGCAAAACAGGCCCATCATACCGGTCGAACTTCGCCGCATACTCCATCGCTTTGGCGTCACCACCAGCCTCGATATCATCAAGGATCGACTGCACAATCTTGTGCGTGTCGCCCGCGTCGCTATCCGAGGTCAGCGTAGCTTTCTTGAGGTATTCAACGGTCATTACGCACGCGTCCTATCGGTTAATCTCTGGAAGCAGCGACGTGGAGAACGCCGGGATGTAGGCGATCATCAGCGTCACGATCAGCATGAAGAAGACGAAGGGGATGGCGCGGAATGCGATCTTCAGTATCGACTCGCCGGTTATTCCCGACACCACGAAGAGATTGAGCCCAAGGGGCGGTGTAATGAACCCAACCCCCAGCGCCGTAATCATCATGATGCAGAACTGAACCTGGTTCATCTCGATCTCTTGCGCGAGCGGCCAGAGGATCGGCGCCAGGATCACGATGTTTGGCGTGGTTTCCATCACGCAGCCAGCCGCGATCAAGATCACCACCATCATGAGGATCAGGATGAACTCATTTTCGCTGACCGATGTGAGCGCGCCGACAAAGCCCTGCGGCACACCGATGATGGCGAGCGCTTCGGCAAGCGGGATAGAGAAGGCGATGATCGGCAGGATCACGCCATTCACCTTTGCAGACGACACCAGCATTGCCGGGAAATCGGAGAACTTGAGCGTCCGGATAATGAAGCCAATCGCGATGGTCACGACGACGGCGACAGCGCCTGCTTCGGTCGGTGTCAGCCGGCCAGAGAAGATTCCGTAGAAGATGATGCCCGGCACAAGAAACGCGTACCAACCGGACCTGATCGTCTTCCAGAGGTTTGCGCCCCATTCGGCGGTCGTCATGATACCGCCGCCCTCCCATAGGTTCAGCCGGTTCATGACAATGTTGGTGACCAGGATGGAAAACAGGATCAGCAGACCGGGGATTACCGCTGCGAGGAACAGCGTTGAAACCGCGACCCCCCAAAACAAGGCCGATGATGATGTAGGCAATAGAGGGCGGGATCAGGATGCCCGTACAGGCGCCGGCAGCGACAAGCGCACAGGCATAGGGTCTCGGATAGCCGCTCTCGACGAGACGATCGATGGTCATCCGGCCCACGGCCGCGGCACCCGCAGCGTCTGAGCCGGAGATGGCCGCGAACATGCCGCACACGAGCACCGTGGCGGAACCGAAGCCACCTTTCGCCCAACATGTTAGCGCCTCAGCGACGTCGAGAAATTTTCGACTGAGGCCTGTCCGCACCAGAACGTCACCGGTCAGAATGAAGAGCGGAACTGCGGTGAGCGCAAAGGCGTCTATACCCGAGAAGAGCTTCTCGCCAACAAGGCTGAGCGGCAGCGCCTGCGACCACACAAGCATGAGAACTGTCGCCGCGCCGATGGCCGCCCAAACCGGGATGGCCAGCGCCACAAGAACCACAAACAAGATAACGGGGGCGTAGAAATCCCAGCCGAGGATCAGTTCGGCTTGCCCAAGCTGTTGCCACATCATGGTCTGCGCCCTCCTTAGTCGAACAGTTTGTCGCCTTCGTAGACGGGTCGCCCGTCACGAAGGTCTTTGAGGTCGCGCAGGAAGGACTGCACCAGGCGGAAGATCACCAGCGCAAAGCCGAAGGGAACTGCGAACAGGAAGAAATACATGCCGACGCGCAGGCCATGGCTGACCGACTGGAATTTCCAGGAGACGTGCACCGACTCCCAGGACCAGTAGAGCGCGATGACCGCGATCACGAGCATCACAATGTCGCCGAACATGTACAGGAGCGCTTTCATACGCGGCCCGACGTAATTCATGATCACGTCGATACGGATGTGCCCGCGTTCCTTGACGGCTGCGGCGGCACCGATCCAGGCGAGATAGATGAAGCAGTAGCGAACGATCTCCTCGCCCCAGATCGACGAGTAGGAGAACACCTCGCGCCGCACCACTTCGATGAACATGGTACCGACGAGCATCACGTAGAACATGAGCAGGAGCCAACGCTCGCCGTTCTTGTCTATCGCCTTGTACAGGGCAGTCATGGAGTCCTCCCGTGCGGCCCAGACGCTGGCTCTATGCCGCTGGCCCCCGGTGGGGCCGCATTCGGTTCTTCGTTAGGTGGAAGGGGCCGGCGCCTGGGTTACGCCGACCCGATCGGGATTAGGCGTCAGAGACTAGGCATCATGGACGTAGTAGCGTGCCTGCGTGCCTGCTGCCTCTTCGAGGCGTGCGAACGTATCCATGTCGCCCGCCAGATCCGTCTTGAACGTATCCCAATCGCTGTTCTGGTACCCACCGGCATCTTGCCACTCGGCAAGCTGATCGTCCGACAGACTGTGAAACTCCACGCCGTTCGCAACGAGCTGCGACATGGCATAGGAGCGGGCCGATGGAACCTTTGAGAGGTTCTGGTGTTGGGTGACCTCACCAGCGAACTCGATGCCTTCCTGCACGTCCGACGGAAGGCTGTTAAACCACTCAAGATTGATCGAGTAGACCTGGCTGTCTGGCACGGCCTGCGTGAAGGTGACATGGCTTAGGATCTCGCCAAAACCGAACACGTGCAGGGCGCCAACAGATGGGTCGAGCGCATCGGCAACGCCCTGGCGAATGGCGGAGGGCGTTTCGCCCCAGGCAACGGGCGTCGGGTTGGCGCCGACCATGCGGTAATACTGCTGCAGCATCGCCGAGCCGGGAACGCGGAACTTCACGCCAGACAGGTCGCCAGGTGTGATGACAGCATTGCCACCCTGTCGGACAGCAACGACCCGCGGATCGATGACGATATAGAATAGCGCCTTGAAGCCGGAAGCCGCAATTTTCGGATCGACTTCTTCCTTCCAAGCCGCGGACGATGTGAGGTTGGTGAAGCGCTGATTTGAGCCGCAGAAGTAAGGCAGGTTGATGAGGTCGACGACCGAGGCAAACGGCGCAAAGTTGGACAGCGAGTGCTGCGCACACTGTATGGTGCCACCCTGTACGGCCTGAGCAAGCGCACCACCGGCACCAAGCTGACCACCGGGGGCAAGGCGGACATAAACCTTGCCGTTGGTCATGTTCTGGATGTTCTCTTTGAGGTCCAGCTGCATGATCGGATAGCTACGCGACGCGCCCAGCACGTAGGCTGTGGCCAACGTCATGATGTGATCAGCAGCGGCCTCGCGCTCGCGCTCTTCAGCTGCAGTCTGCGCCATCGCTTCATCTGACAGCAGCGCTCCACCAGCGCCCGCAACCACCGCAGCGGTGAAACCGCCCTTGGCCGCCAGACGCATAAAGTTGCGGCGCTCGACCGACTTAATTTGGTTTTTGTCGTCCATCATGTCCTCCCTAAGGATCATTCAGATTGTTCTGGTTGTTCGTTTTTGGATTTCGCCTTGGACTCAGCGACAAGAATTGCAGCCGAAAAGCTGATGGCGGCCGCAAAAAGCAGCAGCATTTCCTGCACATTGCTTAAAACGGCGGTGCCGTTGATCGATCCGGAAACGACGTTTCCGACGAAGGCCACGAACAGCAGTCCGGCGAGTGCAAAAAACATTTTTGTTATCCTTGGCTGCACTAACATGGATATGTAAGCGCTTACATTTCGGCGTGTAAACCCCCCATCGCACGACTTTTTTTGTAAGCTTTGCTATGGCTTAGCGTTCTGCTTGAGATGGTGCAGCGCACACTCACAGGATGATTGGGAGAATTTGGCCATGGATTCAAAAGCTTCCACCACCGGTGAAAGCCGAAGGCGGACGCAGCCTACAATCGATGACGTTGCCAGCGAGGCCGGCGTGTCGACGGCTACGATATCGAGGACGTTGAACGAACCCGAGCGGGTGAGCCAGAAAACCCGCGAGCGCGTCCTCGCCGCAGTCGACCGGCTCGGCTATCAGCCAAACTTCAGCGCCAAAGCTCTGGCTGCGAGTAGGACTGGTACCGTTGGCGCGATCATTCCAACCATGGACAACGCTATTTTCGCGCGTGGTTTGCAGGCGTTCCAGGAAGAGCTTGGCGCGCATGGCTACACCCTTCTGGTTGCGAGTTCGAGCTATCATCCCGAGCTAGAAGCACAGCAGGTTAGAAAGCTCGTCGCACGCGGCGTGGACGCCCTCATGCTCATAGGCACGGACCGGGAAAGTTCCGTCTATCGCTATCTCGAAGATCGCGCGGTGCCCTTGGTCACTGCCTGGGCATTCCGCGACGACGCGCCTGTTCCTTGCGTTGGGTTCGATAACAGAAACGCCATGGCTACCTTGACGCGCAAAGTCCTGGCACTCGGGCACAGAAGGCTCGCGATCATATCTGCACCGACAGCCTACAACGACAGAGCACGCGAGCGCGTGAAAGGCGCCCTCTCGGCAATTGAACAATCCGGTTTGCCAGCGGCTAGTGTTCCGATTGTCGAAGTTACGTACGCGATCGCCAACGGGGCTGAGGCCTTCGCCGAACTGATGGGCCGAGATGCTCCTCCAACTGCGGTTCTGTGCGGCAACGACGTTCTGGCCGTGGGTGCCCTCGGACGCGCGCGTCAAATGGGCCTGTCGGTTCCCGGCGACGTTTCAATCACCGGGTTCGACGACATTGAATTGGCCGAGATCTCTTTTCCGCCGCTCACTACGGTGCACGTTCCGCATCGCCAGATGGGACAGGCGGCCGCAAGGTTGCTCGTCAACCTTATCCGTGGTGATCACATCGGCAAGCAAACCGCCCTGGAGACGAAGATTGTCGAGCGGGGCACACTCGAAAGACCAAAGGGCGCAGCTTAGCTCAGCTCTTGAAAGCGGCCTTCATTCTCTGTCCTCAAAGAAGCTTCGTCACCTTGGTTTTCGGAGCCCGGTAGCTCGCACAAGCTCAGGACACCTCCCAACGAAAGCGCGGAAGCCCAACAGCCTTTCTGACAAGAGGGCTACAAGAAGCATATGGGCTCTTCATTGCACATCTCGAGAACAAATAAGCATTCGTGCAGATATGACATAGACTTCGCCGGTGTGCTTAATGACTGGATTGGAGGCATCATGCGTGCTCTTCTGGTTCCCCTCGCTCTTGTCATTGCAAGTTTGGTCGCCGCTTCTGGGTTTCTGAGCAAGAACAGCGTTTCGCCCGCCAACGCCAATATTGAAACGACGCAGCTTGCGTTGGAAGAGCTTGGCGAGATGCTGTTCTTTGATGTGAACCTGTCGGCAAACCGCAGCCAGTCATGCTCATCATGCCACGACCCCAACTTCGGCTTTGCGGACCCTCGCGATGTGGCCTCATTGGGCGATGATGGCGTTTCTCTGGGCGACCGCAACGCGCCGACCGCTTCGTATGCGGCCTTCATTCCGACCTTTCACAGGAATGAGGATGGGGAATGGGTCGGTGGGCAATTTTGGGATGGACGCGCAGCAACGCTTGAAGATCAAGCCGCTGGCCCGCCTCTCAATCCCGGCGAGATGGGTATGCCGAGCACGGCGGCTATCCTTGAGAGGTTGGTCGAGAACGACACCTATCGTCGTGCGTTCCCAGCTCTGTTTGGAGAACGGGTTCTGGAAGATCCGGACGCAGCCTATACAGCTATGACTGAAGCAATCGCGGCGTTCGAGCGCACCGATTTCTTCGCGCCCTTTGACTCGAAATATGACCGCTTCTTACGCGGCGAAGTGGCGCTTACAGATCAGGAAGAGCTTGGACGGATCCTGTTTTTCTCCGAGCAGTTCACCAACTGCAATCAGTGCCACCAGACCTCGCGCAGCGCTATCGACCCACAGGAAACGTTCAGCGATTACCTGTTCCACAACATCGGTACCCCGCAAAACTGGACACTTCGAGACCGTAACGGCGTCCAACAAGGGACGATCGATGGTGGTCTTGCATTAAACCCCGATGTCGATGCGGCAGAAGAAACAGTTGGCCGTTTCAGAACTCCAACTCTGCGCAACGTCGCCGTGACAGGTCCTTACATGCACAATGGGGTGTTTGCCGATCTTCGGACAGTTGTTCTGTTCTACAACACGTACAACACCCGGTCCGACGAGCGGCTGATCAATCCCGAAACAGGCTTGGCCTTCGATCCGCCACCGGTACCTCAAACGCTATCGCTCGATAAACTTGAGCACGGACCCGCCCTGGACGACAAGCGCATAGATGCCCTTGTTGCTTTCTTGAGAACGCTCACGGACGCCCGTTACGAGCACCTTCTCGACACACACGAGTGAGCACGTCTGTTCTCAAGAGATCCTTGTTCCGGACGCGTGATCGAAAACATGGAGATGCTCAGGGTCGGGCATCAGATTGACCACCTCCCGAGCCGAGCCGGTTCGATACACGCCAGCCACGGCAGCAGTGAAGGGCAGATCGCTCTCCTGCAATTTCCCATGCAGCAGGGTGTTCGCCCCCAGAGGCTCGGCAAGATGGACGCTTAGGGCCAACGGACCATCTGCATTGATCGATACATGCTCGGGGCGGATCCCCAGCTTGATCGTCCCATCGGACAATGAGCTCGGCGCGATCGTTGAACCGGCAAGCTTGATGGCATTGTCAGCGACGGAGGCTTGCATGACATTCATCGAAGGACTTCCAATGAACTGTGCAGCGAACAGGGTGTTCGGACGCTCATAGACATCAAGCGGCGATCCAATCTGCTCCACCACGCCTGCATTCATAACGATCATCCGATCCGCCATGGTCATGGCTTCCACTTGATCATGGGTAACGTACAGCGAGGTTATCCCAAGCTTGGCCTGCAATTCCTTGATCTCAACACGCATCTGAACGCGGAGTTTGGCATCCAGGTTGGAAAGCGGTTCATCAAACAGAAAAACTGAAGGTTCCCGAACAATTGCGCGGCCCATCGCAACCCGCTGACGTTGCCCACCGGAGAGCTGCTTGGGTCGTCGGTCGAGATAGTCTCCCAGCTGCAAGAGCTTGGCCGCTTGCTGGACCTTGGCCTCGATAGCCTGCTTCGAAAAGCCGGCAATCTTAAGCCCGTAACCCATGTTTTGACGCACGCTCATGTGCGGGTACAACGCGTAATTCTGGAACACCATGGCAATATCACGATCCATGGGCTCAAGCTCGTTCACGCGCTTGCCCGCGATACGGATCTCGCCTTCGGACACGCTCTCAAGACCAGCAACCATCCGCAAAAGGGTCGATTTTCCGCACCCGGATGGCCCGACGATGACGATGAACTCGCCCTGCTCGATCTCGGTCGAAATCCCATGCAGAACCTGTGTGGTTCCGAAACGCTTCTTTACATTGTCCAGATCAACCGTTGCCAAGATCCTGTCCTATTTCTCGCTGTCCACAAGGCCGCGGATAAACAGTTTCTGCATCGAGATCACCACGATGATGGGCGGGATCATCGCCAGCATCGATGTCGCCATGATCACCGGCCAATCAGCGAGGTCATCGCCGGACGGGAACATCTGCTTGAGACCCATCACGATCGTGTTCATTTCTGGGTCGGTGGTGATCAAGAGCGGCCACAAATATTGATTCCATCCATAGATGAACAAAATAACGAAAAGCGCCGCCACATTCGTCCGGCTCATCGGTAAAAGGATGTCAATGAAGAAGCGCATGGGCCGAGCGCCGTCAACGCGAGCGGCCTCCGCGAGTTCATCGGGAATGGTCAAGAAGAATTGCCGAAACAAAAAGGTTGCCGTCGCGCTTGCGATAAGCGGGAAAATAAGACCCGAATAGCTGTTAAGCATGCCAAAGCCAGCAACAACTTCAAAAGTTGGTACGATGCGAACCTCTACGGGAAGCATCAGTGTGATGAAGATCATCCAGAAAAAGATGTTCCTGCCTGGAAAGCGGAAGTAGACGATCGCAAAGGCCGAAAGCAGGGAAATGATGATTTTCCCAATCGCAATGCCCAGTGCCATGATCAGGGAATTGGTGAGCATCGTCGCAACAGGCACGTTGACGCCGGAGAAAAGCGCACGGGTGTAGTTTTCGAGGAATTTGTCACCAGGCAAGAGCGGCATCGGTGCTTGGGCGATGTCTTGTTGGGTGACCGTGGAGGCGACAAAGGCGAGCCAGATCGGGAAGAAGACGATCAGCACCCCGATGATCATAAGAAGGTGGGTCAGCCATAGGCTACTCCCCCGCTTTTCGACCATACCAGGAAGGGGCTCTTTCTCGCTCTTAAGACCAGCGTCGGCTCTCACAGCGGTGGAGTGAGGATCAGCCGCGACAGCCATCAGTAGTGAACCCGTTTCTCGATGTACTTAAATTGAAGCACAGTCAGCAGCCCGACCACGAATAGCAGTACAACGGACTGTGCGGCCGACGACCCAAGATCCTGACCGACAAATCCATCAGCATAGACCTTGTAGACCAAAATGGTTGTGGCTTGTTGGGGTCCACCGGACGTTATGGTGTGGATGACGCCGAACGTTTCGAAGAAGGCGTAGACCACATTGACCACCAGAAGAAAGAAGGTGGTTGGGGACAGGAGCGGGAGAACAATCGTGAAGAACCTACGCCAGAAACGGGCACCATCGATGGCCGCAGCTTCAATAACGGATTTGGGCACCGCCTGAAGGGCAGCAAAGAAGAACAGGAAATTATAGCTGATACGCCCCCACGCTGAAGCAACCACGACGAGGCCCATGGCCTCACCCTCGTTCAGCACATGATTCCAGTCATAGCCAAGCTGGCCAAGGTAGAAGGAGACGACGCCAATGCGCGGGTTGAACATGAACAACCACAGAACGCCTGCGACCGCCGGAGCAATGGCGTAGGGCCAGATGAGGAGTGTTCGATAGGCACCTGCACCCTTGATCAGCCGATCTGCAAGGACGGCCAAAAGCAGCGCGGGGATCATTGAGACGACGGTAACCAGCGTTGAGAAAATCGCCGTTGTTACGAAAGACGCACGGTAGAAACGGTCGGAGAACAGGAACTCGAAATTCCCAAGCCCGACATATTCCATCGATAGGCCAAAGGGGTCGGGGATGAACAGCGACTGCCAGACGGCCTGAGCGGCCGGATAAAAGAAAAAGACAGCCGAAATGAAAACCTGCGGCGCAATCAGCGCCACAGGCAATAGCCAGCCCTGAAAGGTAACACGCTTTTCCATGAGCCGTGTCGTAACTGGCTGCGGACGGCGATACGACGCCCGTAGCCAGGAGGGTTGCGTTTTTTAGTCGTTGGCCTGCTCGAACCGGCGCAGAAGAACATTGCCACGTTCCACAGCGGATGTGAGAGCTTCCTCTGCCGATTTATCACCAGCCCAGACGGCCTCCAGTTCCTCGTCGATAATTCCGCGAATCTGGTCGAACGATCCCAAACGCAGGCCCGACGAGTTTGCGGTCGGTTCATTGGCCGTCATTTGAATCACGGAGATGTCAGTGCCCGGGTTCTCATCGTAAAAGCCCATTTCACGGGTTGCATCGCCGGCCGCCAGCGTGATCGGCAGATAGCCAGTATCCTGATGCCATTTGGCCTGAATATCGGTTGACGACAGGAAGTCCATGAAGGCCGCAACGCCGGCATACTCCTCATCGGCGTGACCCTCCATGATCCACAGAGACGCCCCACCAATGATGGTGTTTTGCGGACCATCGACTGCGCCGGACCAGTAAGGCAGTGGATGCACTTCGAAGTTAAACTCCGCCTCCGCAGAGATGCCCGCATAGCCAGCGGAGCTTTCCGTGAACAACGCGCACTCGCCAGCGCGGAAATTTGCGCCACCCTCATTGCGGCGACCGGCGTAAATGAACTTGCCCTCTTGCGCCCAATCACCAAGCGTCTGCACATGTTGAACCTGAACCGGGCCATTGAACGCCAACTCGGTATCAAGCCCCGCAAAGCCGTTATCCTGAGTTGCAAATGGCGTGTTGTGATAGGCGGACAGGTTCTCGAGGTGGATCCAGCTCTGCCAAGCGGTGGTCATGGGGCATTCAATGCCTGCATCCTTGACCTGCTGCAGCACTTCACCAACGGCTTCCCACGTTGACAGATCGGCATCCTCTGCGACACCGGCCTGGGTCAGCAGATCGCGGTTGGCCCAAAGCACCGGCGTTGACGAGTTGTATGGAAGTGAGAGCATGTTGCCGTCTGGCGTCGTGTAATAGCCGGTCACGGCGCCGATGTAGGCGGACTGGTCAAAGTTCTCGCCCATCACCTGATAGACCGGGCGTATGGCACCTTCCGCCGCCATCATCGTCGCGGTGCCAACTTCGAACACCATCAGAACGTGCGGCTGTTCCTGAGCCCGGAAGGCGGCGATGCCTGCGTTCAGGGTCTCGGAGTAATTTCCCTTATGCGTCTGAACGACCACATAATCACTTTGGCTCGCATTGAACTGTTCAACCTGCTCAGCCACCAGTTCGCCAAGCCGTCCAGTGAACGCGTGCCAGAATTGCACTTCAGTTTGTGCTGATGCAGCGACGGGGGTTAAAAAGGTAGCTGCCGCTGCAGCCGATACGATCATCGACTTGATCATGAGTTTCACTCTCCCTGTTTCTTCGCGCCTCTCGTCGACCTGGGAAAACCCGGCGGTGGACGCGTGGCAGGACTATGCCGTAGCCGGCTCAACGTGACAACAGCTTGAAAGGCGTGTGAATGTTTTGTGACGTTTTTTCTTTCTGTATTTCACAGACTTAAAGCCGCGTGGCCAACTCGATACGGTTGGCTTTCAAAGGCCTTGGCCGCGTCATACCAACGAGTGTCACACCACCTCGTTCACGGGCAATGGTCGGAATAATTCAACTCACCCGTCTCATGACCTTCGGGGACGTTCTCCGCTGGCTGCGAGGCGCTCGATAAGCCGTTTCGTTTCATCATGAAGGCTGGAGGTTTCGCTCAGAATTTGCCGGGCCTTCAGAAAGTCGAGTGGTCGGAACTGTGCTACCGGAGCGCGTAACAGGGTCGCATTATCAAGCGCCTCTGCCATCTGCCGCGCCATCGTTCTTTGCATAAGGCCGTTCGCAGCGTAGGCAACGTCCACCATATGGGGCCGCTTACCCGGCTCACCAAGTGACCCTCCAGCAACGTCAACACCGATTGTGAAATCAGCCATAGGACTGATCACGTTCATTGGGACTGGGTTCGTGGCGCTGCCATCTGTATGAAACTCACCACCGACCTGGACCGGAAGGAACACCGCCGGCATTGACGCCGAGGCCGCGAGCGCCGGGCGGATACTTCCGGTTTTAAAAACCGCATCTGTCTCCGCATGGTACTTGGTTGCTACAACTGCAAGAGGTGTGCGCAACTGCGCAAATGTCATGGGAATCTGTTCCGGCAGGAAGACCTCGAGGATCCGTTCGAGATTGAGTTCTCCGATGCGCAGACCGCCATCCCTCAGAAAGGTCTCGAAGTCGGATGGGACCGTCCGGAAGATCTGCTGCAGAAGTTTGAGGCGGTTGTTGATGCGCCCCTCGACGAACGCCTCGATCTCCCGTGCGTCCATGCCAGCGCAGTAGCCGGCAGCCATAATCGCGCCAATGGATGTGCCAGCCATCGCCTGCGGGCGGATACCGAGATCATCGAACGCACGCAAAACGTGAAGGTGGGCCAGTCCACGTGCACCGCCGGCGCCGAGGGCGAGTGAGAATGTCGTCATGGGGTTTCCCCTTGATTGTTCGGAGGTATCCACGAGCGGATGTCTTCCGCCCATGGCTCTTACCTAGGCTATGCAGCCAGCGGTCGTTGAAGCTGGGATGCCAGGCGGTCGACGCCGCCGAAGTCCACCTTGCCGGAGCCCAGAACCGGAATTGACGGAACGCTATGCACCTCGGCTGGGACCATGAGATCCTGAACGCCGTTTTGCTTCGCAAACGCGAGGAAGTCTGAGCGATCGGCACCAGCCGCCTCGGTGAACAGCACAACGCGCTCGCCTTTGCGGGGGTCTTTCAAAACAGACGCAGCACAGAGGGTTCCCGGCCAAACCTCAGTGGCGACTTTCTCAATCGCCGCCAGCGACACCATTTCACCGCCGATCTTGGCGAAGCGTTTGGCGCGTCCCTTGATGGTGACAAACCCCTCGGCGTCGATGCTGACGATATCGCCGGTGTCGTGCCAACCATCCGAGGGCCGCTGCAGGACGCCAGGCTCATCGGCCTTGAGGTAGCCAGCCATCACGTTTGGACCTGAGACAAGCAGGCGACCGCCATCTTGAACGCCGGGCACTGTTTCCAGGTTTGCACGGATCCCCGGAAGCAAGCGACCAACGGTGCCGGGCTTGTTGTGCATGGGCGTATTGATCGCGATGACCGGCGCCGTCTCCGTGACACCATAGCCCTCAAGCACACGGACACCGAACTTCTCCATGAACAGCTGGCGCGTTGCTGCTCGCACGGGTTCCGCGCCGGCAAAGCAGTAACGAACCGAGCGGAAGTCGTAGCCGTGCGCCATGCGCGCATAGCCATTGAGGAATGTATCGGTTCCAAACAGGATCGTCGCGTTCGAGCTGTAGATGAGCTCGGGGATGATCCGGTAGTGGAGCGGCGATGGATACAGATAGGCTGGCACGCCCGAGATCAGCGGAAGGATTGTCCCAGCCGTCAGTCCAAAAGAATGGAAAACCGGCAAAACATTGAAGACTTTATCTGTCGGATTGAAGTCAATGCTTGCCATCGCCTGCGCGGCGTTTGCCAGAATGTTGCGATGGCTCAGCACAACGCCCTTGGGTGTTCCCTCCGAACCGGACGTAAATAGGATGACGCCAGCATCGCCGCCGCGCAAAGCGCTAAGGGGACGTCTCCGTCCAAGCAGACCTCTAAGTTTTTCAAGAACCGAGATTTGCGAACGGACGTCATCAAGCCATACGAACCGAACGGTTTTCTCCAGTTCCGCGACAACGTCTTCGAGGTTGGCTTGCTCCACGAAAGCGCGCGAGGACAGAATCGTTCGGACCTGGGCCGCGGTGCATGCAGAACGCATGTTAGCCGCGCCAGCCGTGAAGTTCATCATCGCTGGAACCTTGCCAGCCGACATGACAGCGAGGGTGGTCACGACCGAACCATTTGCCGTGGGCAGCATGACGCCGATGTTTGGCTCGCCCGGAGTCAGACCCGTTATCTTACGCGCCAACACCGCGACGCCCGTCAGAAGCTTACCATAGGACATTGGGCCGCTCACCGGGTCCTCAACGGCAATTGTTCGCATGCCGTGCTCCTTGGCCGCACCAATGACGCGGTCGAGCACGGTGGCGCGCTCATCGAGGCTCGTGGCGAAGATCAGATCGGACATGATACCGTGCAGTCTGCGGCTCGCTTCTGCGCGCCGTTCACTTCCTCGCAGGTCCGGGTCAATGACCAAATCTTGCGGTTCCATGATTGTGACCTTCACACGGGGAAACCAGCTCTTGCGAACCTGGCCATCTGACAGGCGTGTGAAATGCGTCTTCTGCAATCCGTCGATACGGATCGGCACAATCTTCGAGCCAGTCTTATCGGCGACCATGGCCGCGCCATCATAGACCTTCATCAGGCCGCCGGTCACTGTCAGCCGACCCTCAGGGAAGATGACCATCGGTTCACCCTTTCGGACAACGTTGATCAAGGAACGCAGCGCAATTGGTTGCGTGGGATCAAGGGGCAGCGCGCTTGCCAGCTTCAGGAATGGGCGTACCCACCACGCCTTTGCGATCCGAGTATCCACGGCGAACGTCGGAGCTTTCTCGGTGATTGTCAGCGCCAATGCTGCGTCGAGAAAGCTCGTATGGTTCAGAACAAGGATGGGTGCTTCACCCGCCTTTTCGAGGTTGTCCGAACCTTCAATCTCAAGCCGAAAGAAAGCGCGATAGATGATCGACACCAGGTCACGCAGCGGGTTGGTTGGCAACAACTTCGTAAAGATGACAGCGGCCAGTCCGTTGAGCCCAGCCAGGGCACCAAGTGCTTCAATGGCTGAGAAACCTGCTGCGAACGCACCCGCGAGCGCGATGCCAGACAGAACCATACAGCCGGCCGAAAGCGCGTTGGCTCCGGCAACGGTACGCGCCCGCCGCTCCGGCCTTGCCCACGTTTGAAGTGCACTGAAGGCAGGTACAACCAGCATGGCGCCAGCGAAGGCGAGACCGGCCATGGAAAAGCTTACGCGGATGACGTCTTGCTGGCCAACGAACGTTAGCAAATTCGGAGCGTTCGATACGTTCACCGAGCTGAGGACCGTAAATAGATCGAAGCAGAAGACACCCATCAAGGCTGTTCCAATGACAGCAGGAAGCAAGACAACACGACCTGCGTTCAGCCACGCTGCGGCTGCGGAGCCAAGGCCAACCCCAATAGCAAAGACTGTGAGGAAGTAGGTGACAGCGGCTTCGTCGCCCATCAAGACGTCTTTCACGATGATGGGCAGCAGGGCGAGTACAGCCGCTCCGACCGTCCAGAACCATGCATTGAACAGCGCGGTCCGCGCGATGCGACGATCCAAGCGGAGGTCTGTGAGAATGCGCCATGTTGAGGCGAAGATATTGGGATTGATGGAGAGATTTTGATCACCCACTGCCGTCGCAGGGATGGCCCGCGATGCCAGATAGCAGACAATCGCCAAGCCGATCATCACCGGAGCAAACAGCACAAGGGGCGCTCCAGTGGCGAACAGAACGCCCGCGCCGATTGTTCCGCCAAGAATCGCCAGGAACGTGCCGGCTTCAAACCATGCGGTAGCCTTCGGCAGCTCTGCGGGTTTCAGATGATCCGGCAGAATGCCGAACTTGATTGGGCTGAAGAGCGCCGAAACAACACCGAAGGCGAACAAGGCTGCAAACAGAATTGGAAGCGACTGGGTCGCCATCCCGGCAACCGCGACGAGGGCCGCTCCGATCTCCGCCAGCTTCAGTCGTTGGGCGACCTTTGCCTTATCGTGGCGATCGGCGAGCTGTCCGCCCAATGCGGACAAAAACAGGAACGGCGCGATGAAAACCGCCCCTGCCAGTGTGACGAGAACGCCTGAACCGGCGGTCGGTGAGTTGGCGCCGCCAACTTGAAACAGGATGAGCAGGATCAGCGCATTCTTGAGAAAGTTGTCATTGAAGGCGGAAAGAAACTGCGTCCAGAACATCGGCGCAAAGCGCCTTGAAGTCATCAGGTTGGAGGACATTGTCTTGGTTCCCATTTTTCGAGATCGGCATGCAGCAACGGCTCGCCGCCGCGTGGGCGGCGAGCCGCTCGATCAGATCGTTTCCGTGCCAGAGGTATCGAGAAGCAGCTTCTCGGTCTTGGCGTCTTCGAGGCGATTGTGCAGCTTCTTGGCTTCGTCGGCGTCACGGAGCGTTTTGCTAAGCGTGAGGGCCGAATGGACCAGCATGATCGCGGACATGGCGTAGAAGCCTTTCGCCGAGAAGCTGGCTTGAAGGTTGTAGATCCCCAGAGCCATCATCAGCGCGGCAATGCCGAAACTGGCGGCGGTGAAAAGCATCCAGTATTTGGAATGGGACGTGGTCGGTTCTGTCATGATCGTGTTTCCTTGCTTGAGAGTGTCTTAGGCGGCGGCATCGGGTTCCGGCGTCTTCTTGAGCCGGGCCAGTACGTCGTCCGCTCTGGTGGTTTTTGAGGTTCCGCAACCTGCGTCCGCGAGACGGTCAACAATGTCGGAAGGATCCTCAGACACCGACAGTTCCGCATAAGCGCTATCGGCGAGGTCGAGCGCCTGTTGGCGTTCTTCAATTTTGGTGAGGGTTTCTTCAGCGTCGCTTAGAGCGCCTTCGTCAGCGACGGAGAGACGATTGCCAACCTTGCGAACTTGGTCGCGCGCGGTAACGACCCGTTGGCCGCGCTGCAACTCTCGCAGGCGTGCCTGCGCATTATGAACCTTCGCGGTCAGGCGCTTAAGTTCGTGCGCAAATGCATCCTGCGCCCGCTGTGACGAGGCACGCTCGTCTTCAAGCACCGCTATGGCCTCTGCGGCCTCTTGCGCCAGCTTTTCTTCGTTCTTCTCAAGCGCGGCGCGCGCGCGAGTTTCGAGGTCAGCGATTGTAGCATGCACCTTGGCGGCACGTTGGCGTTCCTGCTCGCTTTGCGCTTTGACGAGGGCAACCGCCTTCTTGGCGTTTTGCACCGACGCGGCCGCTTCGCGAACCTGCTGGCCGAGAATGGTAACGGCATGACGCTCTCCCGCCCGGTCCGTTGCAGTGGACAAGAGGGCCTTAGAGAGCGTGTTGATCATCTTGAGCATGTGGCTTCTCCAAAAAATGAACATTGTTCACTTTTTGACAAAAGCACGCGTGTCAGGCATCGTCAACAAAAAAAGTGAACTACGTTCATTTTTCTGCGATTTGCGGGGAACGAGGGTTAATGGCCGGTATTCAGAAAGCGAAGCGCGAAGAGGCTGCGCGAAAGCTCTTGGAAGCTGCTCTAACGTGCGTACAGGAAAACGGAATGGCGGCACTTCATGCGCGAGAGATAGCGCGACGATCCGGCTACTCGGTGGGGTCCGTCTACAAATACTACGAAGATCTCGATGACATACTGATCAACGTGAACTCGATCACGCTTGGGCGGATACGAGCCACAATCGAGGACGCCGTTGCTGGCCTCGAAGACCCTTTGGAACGGCTGAAAAGGCTTGCGCATGCCTACCATGCGTTTGCGCGCGGCAACACAAAGCTCTGGGAGGCGCTATTTGGCCATCAACTCCCAGAGGGTCGAACGATACCGGACGAGCATCGTGAGCAGAATATTGCTCTTCTCTCCATCATCGGGCGTGCCTTGTCCGAGCTCAATCCTTCACTTTCTCAAAAGGATCTGGAGGCAAGAACACGGAGTTGCTTTGCAGCCGTGCATGGCGTCGTCCTGATCAACATTGAGAACAGGTTTGTCGGTCTCGAAGGCGATACCTTCGACAGGGAAATGGACTTTGTGGTCGAGCAGTTAGCCCGGGACACAAGGCCGGCTGGGCAATGAACGATCCGGGTTACCGTGGCCGCTGATGATCTGCCTAGCAGCAGATGAAAGGGATGCGGATTTTCAAATCCAAGCCGTTCCGGGTACCGAGCTTGAACGAATGGAGCGCGTTGTCTCAACCTTGGGAGAGAGCCACCGTCAACGACACAATGGCCAGGACGAACAGCCCGGCCAGAGCGATGGAACGGTAGTGCCTATGCGGCAGTACACGGAACGCGAAAACGCCAGCCAGCACGCCGATCACCACGCCGGGGATCATTACGAGCACCACAAACAATCCATCGCGCGATTGCATACCGCCAATAAGGGACAGCCCAACGCCTATCGCCGCACTGAAAGCAATAAAGTAAATGGACAGCCCCCGCACATGCGCGGGAGAAAGGGCGCTGCCCAGGAGTGTAAGGATAACCGGCGGACCACTCATCGCCGTTGCCCCGTTCAGGAGCCCCGAAGCAAATCCAGCGCTCGATAGGAGTGGCGGCCTTAACGCCACAGAGCGACCGCGAAAGGTCCACAGGGCAAGCACGGATGCGAGCAAGACCACGGCTATGGCAATCCGCATCGGCTGATCGGCGACTTGCGACAAGGCAAAAAGGCCCAAGGGTGTGCCAATCAGCGAACCCAAGCATAACCACCGCAGAAGCGACACGTCGGCACTTTGCCGTTCCGATCGCAACGAAAACAGCCCGATTAGAAACTCATGGACCAAAACACTCGGCACAACGATGGTGGGGCTTATACCCATCGACATAATCGGTACGGCGGACATTGCGAAACCGAAGCCCGAATAGCCGCGCACGAGTCCACCAATTGCTCCGCCAGCAAGCGCATACCCGATCAACGCGGGGTCAAGGTGCATCGTCACCAGCGCCCGAGCGGTTGAACCACCAAGGCAGCATACCGCAACGACAAAACGAGGCGCCTTCGAACCGGGAAGGCATTTCTTCTTGTGACATGGAGCTGTTCACTGGCCTGCGAAGCGTGATCATTTGATCGATTCTCGCCGCATAAGCAGCATCCAGAGGGAAAAATCACGGCAGTTTGCTCGGCTTGAGGTCGAACGAGAACAGGGTGGCATCGGTACACCATTTCGTGTGATGCAAAACAGTGCTAATTTCGCCATAGAGAGGCGCAAAAAAAGCACCATCTATGCGTAATTTATTGATTTACCGCTATATTTCAGAGGTAGCGAGCGCGGGTTCAATCCGTAAAGCGGCTGAGAAACTTGCAATTACGCCGTCATCTCTGAACCGTCGCATCCAATCCTTCGAGCACGAATTGGGCGGTCCGATATTCGAGAGAAACGCCCGAGGAGTGCGTCTCAACCCGGCGGGCGAGTTGGCCGTGTATGCCTTCAAGAAGCATCTGGCAGACATCGAAGAGCTCAAGACACGTATTGAAGACCTTAAGGGCGCACGACGCGGCACCGTTTCCATTTCGTGCTCGCAAGCGCTGCTGCCGCATTTCCTTCCCAAGCAGGTCCTGCACTACCAAAAGCAGTTTCCAGGTGTGGACTTCAGCGTCGGCGTTGGTGACCCGGAGGAGTCCGAGCAGGCCCTGATGAACTATGAGGCTGACCTTGCGATCCTCTTTTCACCCCTCCCCACCGAAAGCTTCGAGACCATCGCACGTGTTGAGCAGTCGGTGTTTGCGATCATGTCTCCAGGACATCCGCTGGCACAGCGCGAGCGGCTGCGCTTGAGCGATTGCGTCAATTACCCGCTCGCCTTGCACGACAGCAGCTACTCCGTTGGGCAGCTCTTGGACATACAGGCCAACAAGTCACGTGTGTCGCTGCGCCCCGCAATGAAGTCCAACAGTTTTATCTTGCTGCAGAACTACATCCTCAGCAGCAAGGCAATCGGCTTTGAAATCGAGATCGGTTTAGCTGAAGACGACATGCAAGGCCTTCTGAAGAAACCCCTGATCTTGAACAGTGCCAGCAGCATTTCCGTCCAGCTTATACAGCTGCGCGGCCGGACACTGCCTGTAGCAGCAGCCAAGTTCGCCGAGCAGGTCAGTGCAGCATTTGATCAGATGGGAGCAGGGTGAGCGGCCAGGACGTTTTAGATCGTCTCCCAGTGCACGACGCGCTTGCCGAGATAAACGAAGAATGCGTCAAGCATGGCGCCCAGGAGCCCTAGCTGGATCAAACCGACAAACATACGATCGACCTGAAAATACTGCCGCGCCTCTTCTAGGCGATAGCCAATACCGGCTGATGACCCCGTAAGCTCCGCTGCAACAAGGCTCAGGAACGCAAGAGCAGCCCCGAACCGAAGCCCAGCAAAGATGTGCGGGGCTGCTGCCGGAACAACGACCTCGAAGAACTCCCGCCAAATCGGTGCGCCAAGCGAACGAGATGCCCGGATGTAGGTTTCCGGCACATGCTCCATGCCGTGATGCGTCGCCAGCCAGACAGCCAGAAATACGGTGTAGGCGATGACGAAATACTTCGATTCCTCCCCGATCCCGAACCAAACGATCGCGATGGGCACCAACGCGATGGCTGGAATGGGCCGAAGAATATTGAAGAACGGATAGATTGCCAGTCGTACGATATTGACGCGCGACGTGAGAATGCCTGCCAGGATACCAAGCGAAGCCCCCAGCGAGAAACCGACAGCCGCTCGAGAAACAGACGTCCGAAGATCTTTCATCATGACGCCGTCGTTGAAAAGCTTCACCGACGCCTGGGCAACCTCCCACGGACCCGGGAAGAGATTGCGGTTGGTCAGACCAACGGCGTGAGCGAACTGCCAAACCGCAACGACAAAAGCGATCGATAGTAAGGGTTTAGCGAAGTCCAAACGGGTTCTCTGCATCGGCCACTCCTATTGCAGTCAGTCCGACTGGCGCTGGTAGCCTGAGATACAAGCCACGTAGCTGTCAATTGAGTGGTAGCCGGCCCGTTTCTGCGCGCATGCTCAAAATCAATGCGGGACATGTCAGCGCTGCGCATTTCCGGCGTTTCTGGCCAGAAAAACCGGTTTTCGTTGCTGGAAACGCACCGGTCCGCAGCAAAGATAGCACCACATCGAAGCACAAAGCTGTTGTTAGTCTGCGCACCCGAAGCGCACTTTTGCCGCTCAGGGGACCATGAACGTTTCTGTCGATCCTGCCAGCGTGAACCACAGCACGACATCACTTGAGAAGGGCCGCGTTAGCGTTGGCGCTGTCTCAGTGGTTTTCGGGAAGGGTGACAACCAGACGGTTGCGCTCACGACCACCGACTTGGTTCTCGAGCCCGGAACCTTCACCGCCCTTATCGGTCCCTCCGGTTGCGGGAAATCGACCCTTTTGAACGCTGTCGCTGGTTTTACCGAGCCAACAGATGGCGCGATCCATGTCGATTCACGACGTGTCCACGGACCACATCCCAGCGTTGGGGTAATCTTCCAGAGTTTTGCGCTGTTTCCTTGGTTCACAGCCCGCGGGAACGTCGAGTTTGCCCTCAAGCGGTTCGGGCTGTCCAAAGACGAACGGCAAAAACGGGCCATCGCTGCGCTTGATGAGGTCGGCCTCGCAGATCACGCCGGCAAATTCCCAGGCCAATTATCAGGCGGCATGAAGCAGCGCGTTGCCATCGCACGCACGCTCTCGGCAGATCCTGATGTCTTGCTGATGGACGAGCCTTTTGGCGCACTGGACGCTCAAACGCGGCTGCGGATGCATGAGATGCTGACCGATATCTGGATGAGGCGCCGCAAGACGGTGCTGTTTGTCACCCACGATGTCGATGAGGCCCTGCGCTTGGCGGACGTCATCTACGTGATGTCAGCTGGTCCCGGCCGGATCATCGAAAGAGTTCCCGTGGAACTTGAGCGTCCTCGCCCAATCGACCGCATGGGAGACGATTTTCTTCAACTTCGCAGCAGGCTGCTTGGGCTCCTGCGCCACGATGATGACTGACCAAACTGATGAGCCAGAAGGAGAGACTACATGTTTAGGAATACCGCTTTGAGCGCGGCTGGCGCGCTCCTGCTGAGCACCGGACTAGCGACAGCTGGTGAAATCACCATAGGAACCGCCCCTAATCTCCAGACCTTGCCGATCGTTGTGGCGATGTCGGAAGGCTACTTCGCTGAGGAAGGCATCGAACTTGAGACGGTGCGCTTTACGTCTGGCCGTCGCGCGCTGGAGGCTCTGATCGGCGGCCAGCTTGATGTCGCTTTCATGGCCGAATATCCGGTGTCGATTGCATCCCTGCGCGAACAACCCTTCGGCACCTTCACAACGCTGTCCCGCTACACTGCAAACCGAATGATCTCAAAGGCCTCGATCGGTTTCGAAGACCCAAGCAGTCTCGACGGGATGAAAATCGGCACGACAATGGGCTCCAACACCGAGTTCTTCACCGAAGCGCTCATCGAGCAATTTGACGTCGATGCAGAGGTTGTAAACGTTTCACCCCCCGATATCGTGCCGGCTTTGGCGCGAGGAGATATCGACGCGGGTATTATGTTCCCGGACTTTTATCCCGCAGCTGAAGAAGCACTTGGGGACGATTATCGGGAGTTTCGCAGCGATGCCTACATCGCATGGTTCGTTCTTTCCGCAACGCCCGAAATGCTCAACGAACGGCCCGAGGAGCTTGAAGGCTTCGTACGCGCGCTGATCAAGGCAGAAGAATTTATCGAGAGTAACCCCGAGGGAGCGATGGAAGCGCTGGCAGAAGCAAGCGAAGGGCTTCTATCGATGGATGTCATCCGGACAAAATTTGAAGAAGCAGAGTATGAGATCGGCCTCGACAATGGGCTGCTCGACATCCTTGAGACCCAGGCAAATTGGGTGGTCGGCAAGGGCTTGGTGGACGCCGAGCCGTCTCGCGAGCTGATCATGGACTACCTCACCACGGGGCCGCTTGAGGCGGTCGATCCCTCGCGCATCACGCTCGAATAACAACCCTCGCACGAAGGACAGGCGGCCCGACGTCTGGGCCGCCTGCGGCGCCGCTATCATGGACTTTGAACAGCTTCTAACGAAAGGGGCTTGCTTAGCGCCCGAGGTGCTTCTCACACCCGATGGAGTGAAGCGCGATTGGGCTATCCAGTTCGACGGGATGCGGATTACCGGAATCGGTCCTGCCAAAGACTTTCCGGAGGCGACGGCCCTGCCGGGCCGAGCCATCATTCCGGGATTTGTTGATGCCCACACGCATGTCGGTCAGATATTCGGGAAGGCCCTTATCGGAGGCGAGCCTGCGCAGATCTGGCGGCGTATTTGGCATCCGATGGAACGCGATATGGACGAGGAACAGTCCTACCTATCTGCGAAATGGGCTTTCTGGGAAGCACTGCGTGGTGGCTTCACCAAAGTCGTCAATTATGGCCTTAACGGCCTGGACAAGAATGCTGGTGTTCACCGGGCCGCGGCCGAAACAGGCATTCGGCTGGTTTCGGCATCCGGCCTCGACGAGTTTTCCGGTGAAATCGGCACTGGTCATGGCGATAATACATGGGCGCAGGTTGAAGATGTCATCGCGGCCCACCTTGAGGATTGCGCTGGTCACGAGATGATCGCGCCCTCGGTGTGCTGCAGTTCCTTCATGGGCAATACACCACAGACGCTGGCGAAACTTTCCGCTTTTTGCGCTGCAAAGGGCGTCCTTCTCCAGATCCACTCGAATGAGCACTTTCCCGAGGTGCATGAGTGCATCTTGCGCCATGGCATGCGACCGACCGAATTACTGTACAAGCATGGTGTCCTGGGCCCCCACGTTCTGTTGCATCACACCACGCTGGTCTCAGAACCTGAGATCGAGTTGATCGTCGAAACGGATACGGCCGCGTCCTACAACCCTCTGGCGAGCATCTGGAAAGGTAATGCCGTTGCCCCCGCCCTGCGTTTTGCCCAGCGCGGTGTGCGCTTTGGCATGGGGTCGGATACGACATCGGCGGATGGCTTCAAGAACCTGATGGCAGCTGAAGCCTGTCAGCGTCTGGAACACGCACTCCCGGTCGCTGATTTTTCATGCGGTGCCGCTTGGACGTGGGTGGATGCGGCGACATCACAAGGCGCTGCCGCAACGGGCGGTTCGGGCGATCATGGGATGCTTGAGAAAGGCTATGCCGCCGACTTCTTGATCCTCGATATGCTGGCGCCAGAATGCCTACCGAGCCATGATTTCGAATGGGAACTCGTGCGCTATTACAATCGTGACCAGGTCGACGCAGTCGTTATCAATGGCAGGCTCTGCATGGCAAAAGGCAAGCCGGTTGGCTGGGAAACCGAAGACCTGCGCGAGGCAGCGATGCCAGTTGCGGAAAAGATTACAAGCGTACCGGAAATCGTGCGCTGCCATGGGCCATCATCACAGTACCGACCGATCCGACCGTGATCGTTGGCGACAGTGTTTGGTCCCGATGCGCTGGGTAGCAAACTGAAGGGCGCAGGGACCGTGCCAAAACAAACGGCTATCGTGGCATCGCACCCGAGATACCTCTCCTTCCTTCTGCTGGGCGCTTGCCAATACCACCCTCAGATGAGGATATCGTCGGTTAGCTGGGCCTTTGTGATGTTCTCGATGGTGAAGGTGTTGGGCCCTGAGGTGAAGATGACATCGCCGGCCACGTCGGTCATGAATGACAGCGCGCCGTTGACGGTTCCGAAACCGAAAGCGGTCAGGTCGAGCTGATCGATATCGTCCTCGAAGTCGGTGACGGTGTCATTGCCGAAGGCTGGGCCGAAGACGAAGGTGTCGGCACCGGTGCCGCCTGTCAGCGTGTCGGTGCCCGTGCCGCCGTTGAGCAGGTCATCATCCTCGCGCCCTTCAAGCGTGTCGTCGCCAGCGCCGCCAAACAGCGCGTCATTGCTTGCGCCCGCCTGGATGACGTCGTTGCCTGCTTCACCCGATAGCGTGTCTTCACCAAAGCCGCCGAACAGGCTGTCATTGTCGTCGCCGCCATTAAGGATGTCATTACCGGAACCGGACGAGATGAAATCATCACCGGAATCGCCATTGGAGGTATCATCGCCTGATCCACCGAACAGCCGGTCATTGTTGTCGCCGCCATGGAGCGTGTCATTGTCGGCTCCGCCAGCCATGACATCATTGCCAGCTCCGCCGGTCAGATCGTCGATCCCACCTCCGCCGCTGAGGTTATCATTGCCATCGCCGCCGATCAGCGTGTCATCGCCACCGCCGCCGTCCAGAATATCGTTCGATGCGCCACCGTTGAGGAAGTCATTGCCAAGCTCGCCATTGAGGGTGTCGAAGTCTGCACCGCCGAACAGATCGTCGTCACCTTCACCGCCATTGAGGGTGTCGTTGCCGGCATTGCCGAACAACTCATCATTGCCGCCATCACCGTTCAGCGTATCCGGGCCGCCGCCGCCATTGAGCACATCATCATCATCGCCACCATTGAGCGTGTCTGTTCCAGCCCCGCCCTCAAGGGTGTCCTGCCCGGCATCACCGTTCAGCTCATCGGTCCCGTTCTGACCGCGCAGAGTATCGTTGCCCGCGCCACCATGGACGTTGTCGTTGCCGATGTTGCCGTTCAGCGTATCATCGCCTGCACCACCATCGAGCGTATCGGCGCCATCATCGCCATTGGCGACATCGGCCCCGTCATCGCCACGGAGCTCATCGACACCCCCTCCGCCAAGCAGGACATCGTTCCCCTCAAGGCCAGACAGGACGTTATTCTCATCATCACCGGTGAGTGCATCCGAATGGTTCGAACCCGTCAGGTTTTCGAAGTCAGAGAAGGTATCGCCCGTTGCATCACCACCGCTTGCCGTGCCAGCATTCAGATCGACGGTGACCCCAGCCGAAGAGCTTTCATAGGTGAGCGTGTCTCCCGCTGAGCCGCCTCCACCGCCATCGAGAATATCGCCGCCACCCCCACCTTCAATCGTATCATTGCCACTTCCTCCCGACAGCCTGTTGACTGCTGTATCCCCGATCAAGGTATCGCTTGAACTTGAACCGGTCACATTTTCGAAGCCTGCGATGAAGTCGCCCGTTGCGTCGCCTCCCGATGCGATGCCGATCGCAAGGTTGATTGCAACGCCCGAAACTGAACTCGCATAGCTGAGCGTATCGCCGAAGGAGCCGTTCGACCCACCATCCAAAACGTCTGCACCCGGGCCACCTTCGATCACATCTGACCCACCGCGACCCAGAATGGTATTGGCGCTGATGTCTCCGCTCAGATTATCCTCGTGTGCGGAGCCGGTCAGGTTTTCAAACCCTGAAAAGGTGTCGCCTGCGGCATCGCCGCCAGACGATATACCCGTATCCAGGTTGACGGTGACTGCGGATAGAGAGCTCTCATAGCTGAGCGTGTCACCAGCTGAACCGTTTGCACCGCCCTCGAGCACATCCGCATTTCCGCGGCCTTCGATGGTATCATCGCCACTGTTGCCCTTGAGATGGTTGATCTCATTGTTTCCGGCCAACACATCGGCGCCATTGCCGCCGCTGACGTTCTCGAAGTTGAAAATATCGGCAATCAGGGAGCCGTTCGACAGCTGAACAAACTCCTCGGCCTCAAGGTCTGCTCGATAGGCTGAACTGTAGGTCTCGAAAACGAACGTATCGGTGTGGTCGCCACCATCCATGAAGTGGCCAGAGCCAAGATTTCCCTGTCCAACCCCAACCAGTGCGAACCCGATGGTGTCGTCGCCATCCTCGCCGAAAAACGCATCTTTCCCTGGCATCGGAAAACCCGATAAGCTGCTGGAAAGCAGAATGATGTCGTCGCCATCGCCGCCATGGATGATGTTGTTCGAGGTGTTTCCAAACAACGTATCGTTGTGCGCGGAACCGACGAGGTTCTGAATATTCCTGAGGGTGTCGGTACCCGAGCCACCGGTGTTCTGAGCGCTCGTCACAGCCAGGTCGACCGTGACCCCAGCCGTTGCATTGGCGTAGGAAGCGGTATCATCACCGGTCCCGCCATCGAGGTTATCGTTGCCCAAGCCACCTTCGAGGGTGTTGTCGCCCGTGTCACCGGTCAGCGTATCGTTGTGGGCCGAGCCTATCAGGTTCTCAATATCGATGAGGCGGTCGATGCCCGCCCCGATCGTGTTTTGGTTGGTCGTGATCGCCAGGCTGACCGTCACCGCCGAGGGCGCACTCGCATAGCTTGCTGTGTCGCCTACCGCGCCTTCTGCCCCACCATTAAGGATATCGTTGCCAGGGCCACCATCCAGCACGTCATCATCGGCACCGCCGTCGAGGTCATCGTTGCCCTCTTGGCCGAACAGAAGGTCGTTCCCGTCCTCACCGGTCAGCACATCGTCGCCGCCTGAAGCGATCACGACGCCTCCACCAAGGTTCTGTTCGTAATCACCGTAGATGATGTCGTTGCCGGTGAAGCCACGAAGCGTGTCGGCGCCACCAAAAAACGCGACGCCACCGATAAGCGTCTGCACGTCGCCGATCAGCGTATCGTTGCCACCTCCACCATCGATATTATCCGCGCCGCCACGCAACTCGATATTGGAGGCATTGCTCGAAAGGTCTGCTGACAGCTGCATATCGCCAATCAGCGTATTGTCGGTACCCCCGCCCATCAGCGTGTCGTTGCCGAAGATGAGAATGTAATCGGTGAAGAAATTGATAGCGTCGTCGACGTCACCGATCAGTGTGACGCTCGCGTTCGCATTGGACGAAATGTCGGTGATGATGTCGCCGGCAAACGTTATGGTCCGCGTCGTGCTGCCAGTGTTCCCAGCCATCTGCGAGTCGCCTATGACCGTGACGGACCCGTCAGTGTTGATCGTTATGGTATCAGAAGCTGTGACCGTCCCATCAGTGGAAACCGCGCTCAAGTCGCCGTAAAATACCCCGGTTGTGTTTATGTTCAGCGTATCGGCAAAGGCGTCGAAGCCATCCGAAAAGAAGAACCCACCTGTAAGTGTGCCATTCAGCGTTATTGAATCGGCCTGATCGAAGTACCCACGCAGGAATCCGAACGAGCTGGTGGAGAACATGTTGGAATTGATGGCTGCTGGCGCGCTCGCATAGTCGATGAGCATATCGATAGAGCTATTGCTGTCTCCATCCATACGCGCTTCTGTGACCGTACCACTCGTCGGTGCAGAGCTTGTGCCGTTACCGTAAGTAAACGATCCGAGGAGCGTAACGGTGTGACCATCGGTGCTCTGCCAAGCAAAGACCGAGGACGTTGCGACTTGGATTGTTCCGGTTACATTACTTGGGCTGCTTTGAAGGCCCCAGATTTGGCCGCCTGAGGCTCCTGGGATGATGCCGCCCACAAGCGTTGTTACAGTTGCCACGGGAAACTCCTCGTCTCTGACCAGCGCCGGTCGCTCTTAAGCAGCTTATTCAGCCCTTTCCGCATGGTTAGTAGATGGATCGGGATACCATTGGCCAGTCAAACTTGCGCGCCGGGCTCGATAGCAAGGACAATGTGGCGAACAAGAAGGCCACGTTGCCGGCCGCATTAGCCTGGAACCACGGATCAAGATTTACGGTGGGCTTCAGTGACGGGGCGCTATCTGCGAATAGCTCAAGGCCTGAATGTTCCGGCGATGTTGCTCGACAGTCCCCTTCAATCAGTATCTCTTGGTCCAATTCAGAACGGTAGGAGAACTGATGCGATAGAATGATCGCCTTTCTCAACACGCGCTACGCCGAAGGCTGCGCGCAGCGTGTATGGGTACCGACGGATGCGCTGTGCATCTCAAGATCAACGAGACAGCCGACGGACAAGCCAGCTACTTGAGCGGCGATACAAAGCCAGCCGGCTTCACGGCCACCAACGATCGCGCGACGCTGTTCTGCGTATCTTCGGCGGTATTACCGATAATGACGCCCTCAAGCCCGGTCCGGGCGACCGTTCCCATAACCAAATAGGCGATCGCTAGATCATCGACCGCGTGCGCGATCACCTTTCGCGGATCACCCTGAAGCACGTGGTAGCTGATCGGTGGAGCAACTTCGTCTGTACCTGCCGCCACCTGCGCCCCGAGCGCTTCGAGAGCTTGGAGCCTTTCGGCGGTTAGTTCGGCGAAGCGATCGCCACGCCCGAGTTTCTTCTCCGGAAAAAGTGCTTCGAGCAGTGCAAGGCTCGGCGGCTCAAAGGCATGAAGCACATGCACCTTTGCATCGGTACCCTGGGCAAAGGCGAGTGCTGTGCGCAGGATACTGGCGTTCAGTTCGCGCAAGGTTTCGGGCTCTTCTGCATCGTCAAAGTCGACATCAAGGGCCGCCAACACATGCCTGTGCTCAATTTCCCCGCGCGGCTGGCGCAGCCACACTTTGCATGGGCATTTCCGCAAGAGATGTTGATCCGTGCTGGCGAAAACATGGTCCGAGCTTTCCTCAAGTTCCTCGGCGATCTTCACCACTAGATCGATGCCGTGCGCCTTCACTGCATGCACGATTTCCATGTAAGGCTTGCCCACCGCAACCAACACCGGAATCTCGCGACCAGGGAAGAGCTCGGTTAGCTTGGTGTTCATATCGTTCGCCTTGGACTGCTTCAGGCGGGACCATACTTCATCACCAGACAGACCAAGCTGCGGCAGCAGCGGTCGCAAGTTTGTTGGGATAGGTGTGGCGACCATCACCATGACCTCGGCGCCAACGCGATCGGCGAAGGCGAGCCCAGCGCGCAAAGTGCCGGAATCTTCTCCAGGCGCATCAATGATCAACACGCGTTTGATGGAGTGTGGGCTCATGAAACAAGGGCTTTCTGCTGCAAGGGGTCTTCGGCGGGCGTGACCGGTTCTGGTTCTCCCGCAAGGATCATACTCGCGGCGGCGGACGCAGCATCCCGGTAGGGCATGAGGACCAGGTCGGCATGCAGCGCGCTGAGGTTTTCATTGTCCTGATCGAGGTGAGCAGCCACCGCAACCCGACCGGTATAGCCCAGATCGCGAGCGGCGCGCAGGAGGGCGCGGCGCGGGTCATAATGGGTCACGCCGGTGGCATGTTCCGGTACTGCCAGGACGAGCCAGTCTGCGTTGTTCAGCGACAGGTGCGATAGGAACTCGGGGTCCGTTGCGTCGCCGAAAAGCGCCTTAAGACCGCGCTCTTGAGCAAACCGCACCGCCTCCGGACTGAAATCGACGCCAAGGACGGTCTTGCCTCTTTTCTCCAGTGCGCTGGCAATGGCAAGGCCATAGCGGCCAAGGCCGAACAGGATAACGTCGTGAGCGTTGGCATGGCCGGCCGCGCCTTCGCGGGCATCGTTCAGCCGCTTGCGTTCAAAGATACCGAGGAAAGGCTCCAGCCGATCGTAGATCTGATGCGAGTAGGTGATCATGTAGGTGGACGCAGCGATGGTGATCAGCCCCACCAAAGTCACAAGACCAAGCGCTTCGTCGGCGACGTGCCCGATCGAGACGCCCATCGCCATGAAGATGAGTGAGAACTCGCTGATCTGCGCAACTGTCAAGCCAGCCAGAAATCCCGTTCGCTTCCGGTACCCCATCACACTCATAATGATCAGCACGATGAGCGGGTTGCCTATGAGGACAAAAAGCGAAAGGACCAGTGCCGGTCCGACACTCGCGCCCAGGACGCTCAGATCAAGAGAGGCTCCCAGCGCAATGAAAAAGAACAGCAACAGGAAGTCGCGCAGGGAGGCCAGGCGGGCGGCGATCGCTTCGCGAAACGGCGTTGAGGCCAGGGACACCCCAGCGAGCAAGCCGCCAAGCTCCTTGCCGAACCCAAGATAGTGTCCCACCGCCGCAAGCAATGCAGCCCATCCGATTGCGAATGACACCAACAGCTCGGGCGCGCGTGACAATCGCTCGACAAGCGGGTTCGCGACAAAGCGAATGAAGACGATGACCGCAAACAGCATCGCGACGCCGTAGCCAAGAACCTGCAAAACATCGCCCAGCGAGCCATCACCACCAGCACCCCCGCCAACCCCGATAGCCGAAAGCGCTATCATGGCGATGACCACAACGATGTCCTGCACGATCAGAAACCCCAGTGCGATCCGACCGTGCAGGGCATCGATCTCGCGCTTGTCGGACAAGAGCTTCACGATGATGATGGTGGAAGAAAAGGTCAGCGCGATGGCGACGTAGAGCGCAGTGCGCGCATCGAGCCCCAGAGCGAGAGCAAGTAGAAAACCAAACACGGTGGTGAAAACCACCTGCCCAAGACCAGTGAGCAGCGCCACGGGCCCAAGCGTTCGCACCAGTTTGAAGTCGAGCTTCAGGCCAACGAGGAACAGAAGAACCGCAATACCAAGTTCGGCCAGCAGGTCGATCTGCGCGTCCGAGCGGGCGATATTCAGGACTGATGGCCCTGCGATGATGCCCACCGCGATGAAGCTGACGATCAAAGGCTGCCGGAGTATCAAACCGACAAAGCCAAGCCCCGCTGCCAGCACCAGCAGTGCGGCAATCTCATAGAATAAGTAGCCTTCGATTGCCGCGGTCATGCGGAAACTTGGTGCTTGCTGCCGGTGACAAGCTGCGCGCGGACTGCTTTTTCGATCTCAAGTATGATGAGCAGAAGGGGCCCTGCGGCAATGACCGTCAAACCCTGCGTAAGGCTCAACGGTCGTGTGTCGAATAACGCTTCCATGAACGGAGCATAGGTGAACGCGAACTGAAGGACGGTGACAGCGGCGATCGCGATGAGCACCGGCTTGGTGCCGAGAACAGCCTTCAGCGACAGCGAGCTGGTATTCAGGAACCGTACCGAGAAGAGGTAAAAGATCTCCATCACGACGAGCGTGTTGACCGCGATGGTGCGGGCTTCCTCCAAGGTGGCTCCGCTCGCCCGAGCCCAGGTGAACATGCCGAAGATACCCGCCGAAAACAGGACCGAGACGAACATGACCCGCCACAGCACGAACCGGGAGAGAATTGGCTCGGCCGCATCGCGTGGGGGGCGGCTCATGATTCCCGGTTCGGGTGCCTCAAACGCGAGCGCCATCGCCAGAACAACCGAGCTAACCATGTTGACCCAAAGGATCTGCACGGGCGTGATGGGCAAGGTGAGACCAAGCAGAAGCGCTGTGATGAGCGCGAGCGCCTCGCCACCATTGACGGGCAGCAGGAAGGTGATTGCCTTCTTGAGATTATCGTACACAGCGCGCCCAGATCGTACGGCCTCAGCAATAGTCGCAAAATTATCATCTGCGAGCACGATCTCGGCAGCCTCCTTGGCGGCTTCGGTGCCCGTCTTACCCATTGCAATGCCGATATCGGCGCGCTTCAACGCGGGCGTATCGTTGACACCATCGCCCGTCATGGCCACGGCATGACCTTGGGCCTGCAGGGCTTCGACGAGGCGCAGCTTGTGTTCGGGGCTGGTGCGAGCAAACACATCGGTATCTGCAACCCGCGCCCGCAGCATTTCGGGCGAGAAGGTATCGAGGTCGGCGCCGGTGACAACTGCGCGCGTGTTCGCAAGGCCCAGATCTCGCGCAATGGCGCCAGCGGTCCCGGCATGGTCACCAGTGATCATTTTGACGGAAATACCAGCAGCCCGACATGCCGCAACGGCCTTTATGGCTTCAGGCCTAGGCGGATCGATAAGACCGACCAACCCCAACAGCGTCAGACCGCTTTGCACATCATCAAAGGTAAGGCTCCGCGCCCCGGGATTGGCGCGCCTGGTTGCGATGGCCAAAACGCGCTGGCCTTTTGAGGCGATTTCTTCGGACCGGGCCTGCCAGTAGGCGGGGTCGATGGCTTGGTCGGCAACACCATCGCCATCGCCGTGCTGGCGGGTGCACATTGATATGATACGTTCCGGCGCGCCCTTAACGTGGATGGTGGCCTCGCCCTCATGATCGTGATGCAAACTCGCCATGAACCGGTGTTGCGCATCGAAGGGAATCGCGTCGGTTTGTGGATTCTGAGCGCGCAGGACGGACGTTTCTAGCCCGACCTTGTTGGCGAAGGTAACCAGCGCGCCTTCCATTGGATCACCGACGATCGACCAACTGCCATCGGACTGGATCAAATCCGCATCGTTGCAGAGCGCCGCCCCAACCGCCAAGTCCTGGAGCAAGGGATGATCCATCGGATCAACAGGCTTGCCGTCCTGCTCAACCCGCCCATCGGGATCGTATCCTGCACCGGTTAGCGTGAAGACACGACGTGCAGTCGCCACAGACGCAACCGTCATCTCGTTGCAGGTGAGCGTGCCCGTCTTATCTGAGCATATCACCGAAACGGAGCCGAGCGCTTCAATGGCGGGCAGCCTGCGCACGATCGCCCGCCGCCGCGCCATTCCCTGCACCCCGATCGCAAGTGTAACGGTCAGAATAGCCGGCAGGCCCTCTGGGATCGCCGCGACGGCAAGCCCGACCACTGCAAGGAATATCTCGCCAAACGCCATCTGAGCGACAAAGAAGCCGAAGCCAAGGATACCGGCTGCAATTGCCAGGATGACCATCGTGATGGTGCGGGCGAATTGCTCCATCTGTTTGAGCAGCGGCGTGGTGACGACTTCCACTTGGCCCAGTAAGCCGGTGATCCGCCCAACCTCTGTATCGCCGCCGGTCGCTACAATGATGCCTCGGCCGGTGCCGGCAGTCACCATCGAACCGCTATAGGCCATAGAAAGCCGATCGCCCAACGGCACAGTGGGATCGACAGGCACCGTGCCTTTTTCGACGGGCATAGACTCGCCGGTTAACACGGCTTCCTGAACACGCAGCGCATTGGTCTGCGTGAGCCGCAGATCAGCGGGAACCTTATCGCCTGGTTCGAGCAAAACGAGGTCGCCGGGCACAAGGTCCTCAGCTTCAACGGTCAGTCGGCCTCCGTTGCGGATCACGCGAGCGGCAGGGGCGAGCATCTCGCGAATGGCCGCAAGCGCCTGTTCAGCGCGACCCTCCTGCACGAACCCGATGACGGCGTTGACCACCACGACCGCCAGGATGACCGCCGTGTCGACGAAGTGACCCAACAGTGCCGTCACCGTAGCGGCGGCCAGCAGGACGTAGATCAGCAGGTTTTGAAATTGACGGGCAAACCTCCGAAGCGGACCGTCGCGCGCGGGTTCAGGAAGCCTGTTAGGGCCGGCCTCACGGAGGCGGCTTACAGCGGCATCGGCGGTCAGTCCGTTGGGCGAGGTTCCCAGACTTTCGATGGTTTCCGCCACCGAGCGGCCGTGCCAATCGGCAGAGGAGTAAGGGTTCGAACCCTTACTGAAACCGGTTTCCAAACGGCTCGCACGTTGTTCTTGGAGGGGGACGTTCTGGTTCATCGCTAGGACGTTGCTCCAGCCTTGTCCCAATCGGCATCACGCGTGGCATGGGCGTTCACGAAAGCTTCGAGATCCTTGACCGCAACACGGTATTCGCGCCCGAGCTTCACCGCGCGCAGTTCCTTGTGATGGATCCACGTGCGGACCGTTTGCTCACCAACCTTTAGGAGGTCAGCGATCTCATGGGTCGTCAGAAAAGGCTTGCTAAGCATGAGACCCTCCGCAGTGCTGCTTTGTCTTGAGCAGCACAAAAGCTATGCACACTCAGTCTATAATGACGCAGTTTGAGCCTTATTCAATTTCGTAGAAACCCGTTGAACACTGTTGGGTTTGCTTGATCTGCGCTGAAAGCGGAAAACTCGAGTCCATTGAAGAGCAATGGCGCTCTTAGGCGAAAAGCTCGCCCTTCAGGCTGCTCCAAAGGGTAAGTGGGATGAAAAACTTGCCGGTCCTGACGTTCCTCGCAAACCCCACGAAACTCTGGGAAAGCGGCAACATCACCTTGCGGAGAACGGTCCTGAAACTGGCCTTCGCGGGCCAAATCCCATGCTGCCGAAATGAGGGTACTAGAGCCAAGAAAAGTGCGTTGCCATTCAGGGATTTAGGGGCACTTGAGACCATGCAAATGGCAAATGGTGGAGCCGAGGGGAATCGAACCCCTGACCTCGTCATTGCGAACGACGCGCTCTCCCAACTGAGCTACGGCCCCCATCAGGCGCAAGGATCACGTACGAACCTTGATCCAGGAGCGCCGATCTAGGGCTGCGGCCAGCGCGCTGTCAAGCAGGTCCTGTGCAGTCAGAGCCCGCTTCAATCATTATCGAGATCAACGGACACCACAGCCCCGCCAGCGGGCCCGACGACTTGCGAACATCGAGTTGTGCTCTGCAATATCCAGCGCCTTGCTCTGACCGCAGCGAACGCCTACATGGACCAACGCAGCAGGGCTTGGTTTCCCGCTGATTCCGGCCGCTTTATGCGGCCAGACAACAGGAGTTATCCAATGCGGGCCGTGCTGGACGTCATCATGCTCATCCTCAACCTTTATTGGTGGGTGATTATCATCTCGGCTGTGATGAGCTGGCTGCTGGCCTTCAACGTCATCAATCCACGCAATCAGGTGGTCGGGACGATTGGACGTTTTGTGCACGGGCTCACAGAGCCGCTCTTGGCACCCATACGACGCTTCCTGCCAAACCTAGGTGGCATCGATGTTTCGCCAATCGTGCTGCTGCTTGGCATCTATTTCCTGCAGCAACTGATCGTCCGCTACGCCTATCCAAACGTGTTCTAAGGAAGCAGACACACATCAACATTGCGCGCACGTAGACAAACGCTAACACTCATCAAGTGCAGCTTGTCAGCCATGTGGGGCTGAGCTTCCGAGCATAAACGACCACCGTCTTTGGAGTGAGCCCAAGGGCGGCGTTTAATCCGCGATCAGACAGCGCGGTCTGCCATCTGAAGGGGTGCGCCAACCGCTTCCGCTAGCTGCTGCCGTGACGCTTGCCACCAGCGTTGGCGATCGCGGTGCTGACCATATCCTTTGCCTCGTCCACACCGGCCCAACGGCCAATTTTGACCCATTTATTGGGTTCGAGATCCTTGTAGTGCAAGAAGAAATGCTCGACCTGCTGGATCTGAATGGGCGGTAGATCGGTGTAGTTCTGCACCCGTTCATAGCGGTTGGTCAGCTTGCTGCTGGGCACGGCGACGAGCTTCTCATCGCCCCCGCCATCATCTTCCATGATCAGTGCACCCACGACCCGGCAGTTCATCACCGCGCCCGGAATAATCGGTCGTGCGTTGCAAACCACAACGTCGATCGGATCGCCATCGTCAGACAAGGTGTGGGGAACAAACCCATAGTTCCCCGGGTAGCGCATCGGCGTGTACAAGAAACGATCGACAAACAAGGTGCCAGAATCCTTCTCGATCTCATACTTGATCGGTTCGCCGCCGGTGGGAACCTCAATCAGCACGTTAACGTCGTGAGGTGGATTGTCCCCGATGGGGATGGCTTCGATGCGCATAAAAAGCTCGCCGTAGTTGAAAGTTTGATCCCGATATGGGCTGGGAAGCTAGCAGCCCGACGAGCACAAGACTTTAAGCAAGAGTGCTGATCACCGAACGTCGATAGCCATCGGTGTGCGTCCCATTTGAAGACACGGTCTGATAGGCCCAGCCTGACGCCGTGCGGATCACGTGCGTTGGTGCTGCGATACGTCGAAGCGGGGTAGAAAGAGCAGCTGGTCCGACCACAACAAAAGTGTGCACGCCATCGAGGGCCTGCGCATCGGATCGAACGCGAGCGACATTAAGGCTCGTTCTTACGGCGAATGCGCGGCCCGGTGGAACGGAGATCTCTCCCGGTCGATGTCTTACCTGTCAAACGTCGACCGCTCGATGCACGGCCTCCCCAGGTGAAGGCAAGCTTGCGCACATCGGTTCGGTCGAAACGCTCGACGCCATGGGCGACCGGTTCTCCGCCCATCGACGTGTAGAACCGCACCGCCATGTCGTTGTCTTCCAGCACCCATGCCACGAAGTGAGCCATGCGTGCCTCTCGGAGCCGCGCCATTGCCGCGTTAAACAGCCGCGCGCCAAAACCAAGCCCCTGATAAGCAGGCGCAACGTAGAGCTCGTAAATCTCACCGCGCACGCGCAGCGAACGGGACCGGTTGGCGCCGAAGGTGACGTATCCAATGACGGCCCCATGATATTGCAAGACAAGAAGGCCGCGGCGATGCGCGATCAGACGTGACCACCATTTCGGGCCGCGCCGTGCCACCATGCGAGCCAGCGCCGCACCGGGGATAATACCGCGGTAGGCACCCATCCAAGCCGCGTCATGCACATCGGTGATGGCCTGCGCATCGTCAGGTTCAGCGGGGCGGATCGTGATAGCTTCCACGCTCATACCCGGAGCCTAGGAGCAAAATTTACGTTCGCCAAGCAACTTTTGGAGGAATTCCGCCCCGCTACCAATTCTCGCCAACTTCTGTCCGCGATAGAAGCCGCTTATGCACAGAGTAGGTTGGCTCAGACTTCGCCCGGCGCCTTCGCCGATCGCTTACGCAGCACTCTTGCCTAGGCTGCGGCTTGCGCCTTCGCCGCTCGCTTACGCTCGTGCGGATCAAGATGCCGCTTACGCAGGCGAATGGCCGCCGGGGTCACTTCGACCAACTCGTCATCGGCAATGTAAGCAAGGGCCTTTTCCAGCGTCATCTTGATCGGTGTGGTCAACCGGACGGCATCATCCTTGCCGGCGGCTCGGATATTGGTCAGCTGTTTGCCCTTCAGCACATTCACTTCAAGATCATTGCCGCGGGTGTGCTCACCGATGATCATGCCCTGGTATACCGGCGTTCCGGGATCGACCATCATTGGACCACGATCCTCAAGGTTCCACAGGGCATACGCCACAGCATCACCCTGGCTCATAGAGATCAGCACGCCGGTATGGCGATCCTTGATCGCGCCTTTGTGCGGCGCATAGCTGTGGAACGAACGGTTCATGATCCCTGTCCCGCGTGTGTCGGTCATGAACTCCCCGTGATAGCCGATCAATCCACGTGTTGGCACATGCAGGATCAGACGCTGCTTGCCGCCGCCCGAAGGGGCCATTTCAACCAGGTCGCCCCGCCTTTCGGAGAGTTTCTGAACAACGGCGCCGGAGAATTCTTCGTCAACATCGACGGTGACCTCCTCAATAGGCTCCAGCAGCGCTCCGCCGTCATCCTTGCGGAAAACCACTTGCGGTCGTGAAACACCAAGCTCGAACCCCTCCCGCCGCATGGTCTCGATCAGCACCGCGAGCTGCAATTCACCGCGGCCTGACACAATGAACGCGTCCTTGTTGTCACCCTCATCAACCTTGAGCGCCACGTTGCCTTCGGCTTCCGCAAGCAAACGAGCGCGAATGACCCGGCTTTGCAGCTTGTCACCATCGCGGCCAGCCAACGGGCTGTCATTGACCATGAACGTCATCGAAAGGGTCGGCGGATCGATCGGCTGAGCGGCGATCGGTTCGCTCACGGAAGGATCACAAATCGTATCCGCGACGGTTGCCTTTTCGAGGCCGGCAAGCGCAACGATATCACCCGCATGCGCTTCATCGACGGGCACCATCTCAAGGCCCTTGAATGTCATGACCTTTGAGGCCCGGCCGCTTTCGATCACCGCGCCGTCGCGGCCCAGAGCTTTGATCGGCATATTGGCGCGAACGGTTCCAGACGCGATGCGACCGGTCAGGATCCGGCCAAGATAGGGGTTGGCAGACAAGGTCGTTGCCAGTAAACGGAATGCGCCATCCTCGGTTCTCGGAGCTGGAACGTGGTCGAGCACCAATTCGAAAAGGGCCGTCATATCGTCTTTGGGTCCAGCCGGATCAGCCGCCATCCAGCCCTGCTTGGCTGACCCGTAAAGAACGGGAAAATCAAGCTGATCTTCGTTTGCGTCAAGTGCGGCAAAGAGGTCGAAAACCTCGTCGAGCACCGCGTCCGGTCGGCTCTCAGGCTTGTCGATCTTGTTGATGGCCACAATCGGCCGCAGCCCGAGCTTCAGAGCCTTGGCGAGCACAAACTTCGTTTGCGGCATCGGCCCTTCGGCCGCATCGACCAACAGGATGACGCCATCGACCATATGCAGGATACGCTCGACTTCACCGCCGAAGTCGGCGTGGCCGGGTGTGTCGACGATATTGATCCGGTTTCCGACACCGGCCTTATCTTGCCACGTCAGTGAAGTGACCTTGGCAAGGATGGTAATGCCACGTTCCCGTTCCAGGTCGTTGGAATCCATCGCCCGCTCGGCGACCTGTTCATTGTCGCGAAACAGCCCGGATTCTTTGAGCAGAACATCAATCAAGGTGGTTTTGCCGTGATCGACATGCGCGATGATCGCAATATTGCGCAGACCGGCAGGCGCGGCAGACGAAGAGTTAGCCATTGGGGGGCACCAGAAAAATCTCGGAGGTTGGCGCTCCATATAGCTCAATGCGGTCAAAAACCAGCCCCGAGCGCACATATGGTCGAACCGGTATGCGCGCCCGGAGCCGGACTTCGGCGTGGTCCGCGTTACATATCGGTGGCCATGGCCTCATACTCGTCTTCGGTGATGACCGTGTCGCCATTCGTATCGGCCATGGCGAAATCGTCGGTGGTCATATCCGGGAAAGCAGCCAGAAGCTCATCTTGGCTGACGACGCCATCGACGTTGAAATCAACATCGGAGAATCCTGGTTCGTCCTGAGCCAGCGCTAAAGGCGCAGCAAGGGCCAAACCGGTGGCAAACGCACCGCCCAGCACAAGAGCTGGGAGCGATTTTGCGCGGGTTGCTTTGGCGTGTGTCATATCAGTCTCCACTGTTTTGGCGCGGATGGGCGCGGATGGAGATGCACCAGGCGAGGCGCTGGAACATGGTGGGTGCGAACGCCCCGCCCGGTGCTGTGCGGGCCCGGGCTATCCGCTGCCACCCCGGCTGCACGAAGGGGAAGCTGGCGTGCGAATGTGGCCCACGCGGACCCATTTTCTGGCGGAAAGACGGCGGGGCGATCACACAATGTTACAGCCACTGGCCAACCAACGGGTGGCTTCATTTCCGCTTGCCAGATCATTGAAGGAGCAGCGCCCGCAGCCCAGATGCAGCGTGTTCGTTCATCTCACGCTCGCTCCTTCAACCGCTTTCCAATGACCCAAGCTCCCGATACCGCTGCCAAGCCCGGGCTAAAGAACTCAGGGAATGAAATCCCCGAGGAAGCGGGGCTTACGGCGAAACTTGCCAACAGTCGTTGGGGGCTAAGCGCGCTATCTGCCGTCGAATCGACGGTGCTTCCCATACCGATGGAGGCGGTGGCGATTCCGCTGATGATCGGCCACCCGGTCCGAGCCTTGCGCATCGCACTTTTCATGTGGCTCGGCTGCCTCGTCGGAGCTGTAGCATTTTACGTCCTGGGCTATACGGTTGCCGACACATTGGTTCGGCCAGCTCTGGATGAGCTTGGACTTCTGGCCGATTTTGAAGCCGTGACATCCGATCTGAGCGACGCCGGTCTGTTTTGGAAGGTGTTCATCGTTTCGGTGACGCCGGTGCCTCTCCAATTGGCAACCTTGGGTGCGGGCGCCGTACAAGGATCGTTTGTGACCTTTCTTGCGGCAGTCGCCGCTTCGCGTGCCCTTCGCTATTTCGGTCTTGCGGTCGCCACGCAGTTCATCGGGCGCAGGCTTGACCGGTTAGCCATCCCCAAGCGCTATCTGATGGCCGCAACATTAGGGGTCCTTCTCGCGGGCTGGCTCCTTACACAGCTTCTCGGCGGATAAGCTGCAGACCGAAATATGGCTGTCACAAAACTACGGCATGCGAGGCGGTATCAAACGCCCAAGCTCGTATGCCGTAAGGAGACTGCCCATGTTAAACCGCCTACTCATAGGCTCCGCTGCCCTCGTCGTCAGCCTGTCACCCGGGTTTGCGCAGGACCGTAACTTCAACCGTATCGCGTCTTTTCCCGTGCATCTGAACGCCCCAGACGCCGAAGAATCATCGGCTGAAATCATCTCGGCAACTTCCGACGGGATGACACTGGTCTATACCGATGGCCCGGCAAGCGTGGTCGGGTTGATCGACATCACCGACCCCGGGAACCCTGCCCCAGCCGGCGCATTCGAACTGGAGGGTGAGCCCACTTCGGTCTCGGTGGTCGGGACCACGGCGTTTATCGGCGAGAACACCTCTGCGAGCTTCACCGACCCATCCGGCGTTCTGCACGCGCTGGACGTGGAAAGCCGCACCGTGTTGGCCAGCTGCGATCTTGGCGGCCAGCCCGACAGCGTTGCGGCGTCGCCCGACGGGAGCTTCGTGGCGGTCGCAATTGAAAACGAACGCGACGAAGACCTTGGCGATGGCCGGGTCGGCCAGATGCCGGCGGGTTTCCTGACCATAACGCAGATCGTTGATGGCAGCCTCGATTGCGGGTCGACCATGCAGGTCGATCTCGCGGGCCTCGCAGACGTTGCGCCGGACGACCCCGAACCGGAATATGTCTCGATCAACGGCGAAGGCGAGATCGTCGTCAGCCTTCAGGAAAACAATCATATGGTGATTGTTTCGTCTGTCGGCGACGTGCTCAGCCACTTCTCGGCGGGCGACGTTACCCTCGACGGCGTCGATACAGAGGAAGAGGGCGCCCTGCTCTTCTCCGACACGATCACCGTCCCACGCGAGCCCGACACCGTTACGTGGATCGACGACACCCATTTCGCGACCGCCAATGAAGGAGACATGGATGGCGGATCGCGCGGCTGGACCATTTTCTCGCAGGATGGCGACGTCATCTATGAGAGCGGGACCGACTTCGAGTACGCGATCATCGAAATCGGCCACTATCCCGAACAGCGCTCCGGCAACAAGGGCGTTGAGCCCGAGAGCGTGACCTTCGATACCTTCGGCGACACGCCTTACGTCTTTGTCGGATCTGAACGCGGCTCGGTTGTCGGCGTCTACAACGTCACTGACCCGGCCAATCCCGTGCTGAAGCAGCTCCTGCCATCGGGCATCGGGCCGGAAGGCTACGTCACCATCCCCGCGCGCAATCTGCTGGTTTCGGCCAATGAAGTGGACGATGAGGGTCCGCGGGCACACGTCATGTTGTTCGAATATCAGGACGCGGCGGCCACCTACCCTCACCTGACCAGCGCAGGTATTGAGGACCTCATAGGATGGGGCGCAATCTCCGGCCAGGTGATGGCGGATGATGGCACCATCTTTGCCGTCTCTGACAGCTTCTATGGTCTGCAGCCGCGTATCTTCCACATCGACCCGAGCGAGACCCCCGCACGGATCGTGCGCGCCATCGATGTCACACGGGAAGGCCGCCCGGCGCAGCTTCTCGACATGGAAGGCATCGCGCTCGACGGCGAAGGAGGCTTCTGGATCGCCTCCGAAGGTCGAACGGATCGGCTGATACCCCACGCGATCTATCATGTCGGCGCGGACGGCGAGATCGAGGACTTCATCAGCTTGCCGCCGGAGCTTTTGGCCGTCGAGCGCCGCTTCGGCTTCGAAGGCATCACCCGCGTGGAAAACGTCCTGTACATCGCCGTGCAGCGCGAATGGCGCGACGACCCCGATGGCCATGCCAAGGTGCTCAGCTACGATCTTGAAGCCGAGGAATGGGGCGTCATCCATTACCCGCTGACGGCCCCGGAGCAAGGATGGGTCGGCCTGTCGGAAATCGTCGCCCATGACGGCTTCGTCTACTTCATCGAACGCGATAATCAGCTCGATGATCGCGCGGTCACCAAGCAGATCACACGTGTGCCGCTCGACGCTATGGCCGACATGGTCGCTCTGGGCGACACGCCGGCGGTTCTTGAGCCGGAGCTCATCGTCGATCTCCTTCCCTATCTGACGTCCACTGGAGGCTACGTTCTCGACAAGGTCGAAGGCCTCGCCATCGCCGAAGACGGCACGATGTGGGTCTCCACCGATAATGACGGCGTCGACGACCATTCCGGCGAGACCATGTTCTTCGCGATTACGCCACAGATGTAGCGCCAATCCATCCGCTGCAATCCAGCCCCCGCCGGACCAACCGTTCGGCGGGGGCTTTACGTTCTGCGCAGCTTGCGAAACCATACCCTCAAAAACAATGGGGGAGGGTTTCATGCGGCGGAAGGTTGTTTCGGCGGATGATGCGGCAGCGCTTATCAACGATGGCGACACGCTGACCACGTCTGGCTTTGTCGGCATCGGCGTGCCCGACGAATTGCTCGCAGCCATAGCCCGCCGCTTTGATGAGACCAGCCACCCGCGGGACCTTTCGCTTGTCTTTGCCGCCGGTCAGGGCGACGGCCAGGATCGCGGTCTCAACCGACTCGGTGCGCCGGGCCTTCTCAAGCGCGTGGTCGGCGGTCACTGGGGCCTAATCCCAAGGGTCGCCAAGTTGGCCATGAGCGGCGACATCGAAGGCTGGAACCTCCCTCAGGGTTGCATCAGTCAACTCTACCGCGACGCCGCAGCAGGCAAGCCCGGTATGCTAACAAAGGTTGGTCTCGACACCTTCGTCGACCCCAAAAATGGCGGTGGCGCAATCAATGACCGCTCCACCGAGCCGCAGGTTGAGCGGATGACAATCGGCGGTGAAGACTATCTGTTTTATCCTGCGCCCAAGATGACGGTGGCATTGCTGCGCGGGACCACCGCTGACGAGGCAGGCAACATCACCATGGAGCGTGAGGCGCTGATCATCGACAACCTCGCGCAGGCCATGGCCGTTCGAAATGCCGGCGGCGTCGTGATCGTTCAGGTCGAACGTCTGGCGCGCAGCCGCACCCTCCCTGCCCGCGAGGTCCAAATCCCCGGCGTCCTGGTCGACGCGGTCGTGGTGGCCCCGCCAGAAACGCACATGCAAACCTACAAAACGCAGTTCAGCCAGGCCTTCACCAATCGGATCCGGCCGCCACAGGGCGCAATCCCGCCCATGGCGCTCGACGCGCGCAAGATCATCGCGCGGCGCTGCGCCTTTGAATTGCCGATGAACGGCGTCATCAATCTCGGCATCGGCATGCCCGAGGGCGTCGCAGCAGTTGCCGCCGAAGAGGGCCTGCTTGATCATGTGACCCTGACAGCGGAACCGGGCGTCGTCGGCGGACAGCCCGCATCGGGTCTCGACTTCGGCGCGGCAGTCGATACGGACGCTGTGATCCCGCAGAACAATCTGTTCGACTTCTACGACGGTGGCGGTCTCGACATGGCGTGCCTCGGCCTCGCTCAAGCCGACCGCGTCGGCAACGTCAATGTTTCGCGCTTCGGACCGAAGCTTGCGGGCGCGGGCGGCTTCATCAACATCTCGCAGAACGCGCAGGCGCTCGTCTTCGCTGGCACATTTACAACGCGTGGGCTTTCGGTGGATGTGACCGATGGCCAGCTGGCCATTCGGTCTGAAGGGCAGTCGCGGAAATTCCTTGCCGATGTCGAGCAGATCACCTTTTCCGGCATACGCGCCGCGCGGCTTGGCCAGCCGGTCCTGTACGTCACCGAGCGCTGCGTACTCGAGTTGACGCCTGACGGTCTCAAGCTCGTGGAAGTCGCACCAGGCATAAGCATCGAGCGCGAGATCCTGCCATTAATGGGCTTTGAGCCCATCCTCGGTGAGGTCACAGAAATGGATCCCCGGCTGTTTGTGGAAGGTCCGATGGATATCCGCCGCGAGCTCCTCCATCTCGATCTGCCCGAACGCATCGCCCTTGATCCGGAACGCAAGCGCCTGTTCATCAACTTTGAAAAGATGCGCCTGCGCACGCATGACGAGATAAGCCTTATCCGAGATCAGGTCGAAGCCGTTTGCGCCCCGCTCGACACCCGGGTTGATGTGATCGTCAATTATGACGGCTTCTTTCTCGACGATGATATCGCTGGCGATTACGCCGCGATGGTCGCCGATCTCGAAGCGCGATACTACGGAACGGTCACCCGCTATTCAGGCTCCGCTTTCATGCGCCTGAAACTCGGCGAGACGCTTGTCGGTGCCGCGCCGCATATCTACGAGAGCAAGCAGGCTGCACAGGCCTTTCTCGATGCTCGGGAGAGCTCCTCGGGGTGAGACGCGCGGTCCGTGCTTAGCCGCCTTGCATGACCAGCCGGGTTTCCGGAAAGGCGGCATGCCAGCCGAACCAGAAAGCGCGATGGGCCGGAAGGCGCGGCAGCTGTCGTCCATCCTGGGAGGTCAGCGCGTCTTCGGTCATGGTCCACGCGACGCCTTCAGCATCGGTCAAGCCAGAGTCCTGGTCGTAGTCCGCAAACGTCACGCCCATTGGGTCGTAGACCCGGTTGGCACCGCTTGCATCGGTGAGGACGAGCACATCCTGAAAACCGACCGTGTCGGTGTAGATCGGCATGGCGTCGAGAAAGGCGGTATCGATCGCGACTTGATCTTCAGGTGCACCGGCGAAGCGCAGCCCGAGCACCTCTTGCTTGTTGGCCAAGGTTTCGTCGACATCGAACGGGGTGTTGAACATAAGCTCGTCGGTCGCGAAGTAGCGACGATAGGCAACGCCCTCGCCATAATCGCGTCTATGGCCGGTGTTGAGCGACAGCACCGTTGTATCGGGGTGACGCCGCTTCCACTCGCCCCATGTCGTTGTGATGACAGGCTCAAACTCCATGGCGATCCCCTGATCGACGAGCGGCCCCACGACGGGCTCGCCACGCATGGTGCTCCAAAGCGATTGGGTGGCCAGATCGTACATCAGCTTGTTCGATCGATAGAGAAACCCTGACGTGCCCATCTGGTGGTTCACGCCATCGACCTCAGTGCGGAACGGGATCACCGTGCCACACAGCGTGCAATAGACGCCGGCGATCTCGACGCCACCAATGGTGTCCACGAACATCTCGTGCCAGGCAAGGATGCGTTTGGGATAGGCGCGCGCATCGCCGTTTATCTCAAGACCGAAGATGATGTTGCTGTCATCAAGATACTCCGCTTCATCGGCGGCAATCATATCGGGCTGACGCAAGGGGGGGATACCGTCCTGCACCACGCCGCCCCAGCGAATCTCATCCAGCCGAATGCGCGCCGATTGAGTCCGCCCGGCAAAGTAGGTTTCAAAGTTCGGATGGATGAACTGGTAGATGACAGCTTTGAAGTCGGCATAGTCCGAGGTGATCGCCTCGGGCTGGTTCCATAACCATTGGAACCAGGCCTGAAAATCGTTGCCGTGGGTTTCCCCGGTCTTCTCCTCTAGAAAAGCAAAAATGGCCGCGCTCGCGTTAGCATTGCTCGTGAATCCGGTGATCTCGATCAATGGCGCATAATACCCGTCGCTCCACTGGTCATCGAGCGCGTCCAGCACGGTCTGCAACTGGGCAGGGTTACGAGCGCGAAACAGCGTGAAAAGCGACGAAAGCGGCAGTTCCGCTTCAACCACATTCGGTCCGGCAGCGGAGGCTTGTTGCGTGGTCTGCGCAAGGGCCGGCGTGCTGTCCAACGGCAGGAGGGCCAACGGCAAGGCAAGCATCAATGCCAATCGGCGCGCAGTGAAGGACGATCGGGTAGACGCACTTTTGCGGCGCATGGCAAGGCTCCAAAATCCGTTTAGCTGCCTCGAGGCTAGAGCGCGCGTATACGCCTCACAAATCGCGTTTGCTCACGATCGTGTGTTCAATGCTTCAGCTACAAGCGGGTTCGATCCCGACTAAAATAGCCATCCGGGGTCAAACAAGCGGTGCATATCATGCTTGGGCAGAACGCAGTCTATGCTGGCCGGCAACGCGTCCTCGTCGATCTCTTCAACATAGTCCGAGACGATGGCCACGCGCGCGTCACCTAGCCGGTCTGCAATCTTAGCCACCGTCTCGCGTGCCCGGCCATCACCAATCCGATTGTCAACGATGACAAGATCAAAGCTGTGCTCCCCGAGCAGCCGGTAGGCCGCCGAGACATCGCCAATACCATGCACCGTGGTGGACCTACCTAATGCGCGCTGCGCGATCAGCTTCACCAGCAGGCGATCGTCCGCGTCATCATCAATGTACAGAATTGAACGGCTGACCGATGGTTTCTCATCAGTGGTTTCCGGGAATGAAAACATGCCGTGTTCCTCGTTCGCGCGCGCAGCGCAATGCCGGTCGACCGGCTGGGCATTGTTATGCTGCGGGGCACCATGAAGCCGGAGCGATGTCGCCTCGGCAACCGTGCGACTACCTAGCTTTGTGTCCCATGGGAGCAAAAATCGCAGTGGCTTGATGCTGGTTTCGCCGACGATCTTCCCGGAGATCTGAGATCGACGACCAGGCTGCGCAGCTACGCCCGCGGCGCCTTGTCGCTGTCCGAAGCCCTTAAGTCTCAACCTGAGCATAACTATATGACCGATAAGCCTGACGTGTTCAGATTTTCTGTTTTCAATCGTCCAAGAAAGGGTTCGAACTCCGATGTTTTCGCGCAAGGCCAACATTCCCGACCGCGTTGTCGAGCACCACACACCGCAAAGCTTGAGCGACCGGTTCGCCTACCGGCTGGTCAAGTTCATGCGCGTCTTCGCCGACGCTTTTTTCCGTAAGCGCTACGGCCACCGCGCTGTTGTTCTGGAAACCGTTGCAGCCGTGCCAGGCATGGTTGGCGGGATGCTGCAACATCTACGATCCATCCGCCACATTCGCGATGACGAGGGTTGGATCGCCGAGCTTCTCGACGAAGCGGAAAATGAGCGCATGCATCTGATGACCTTCATCAACATCGCGCAGCCATCGGTTTTCGAGCGGTTCCTGATCCTGATCGCCCAGGGCGTATTCTTTAATCTCTACTTTTTGCTCTACCTGTTCGCACCAAAGACGGCGCACAGAGTGGTTGCCTATCTCGAGGAAGAGGCCGTGGTGAGTTACACCCAGTATCTGGCGGCAATCGATGCAGGGCTTCTCGAAAACGTGCCTGCGCCGCAGATCGCCATCGATTACTGGAAGCTTGAGCCGGACGCGCGGCTGCGCGATGTGGTGGTTGTGGTGCGCGAGGATGAAGCGGGGCACCGCGATCGCAACCATGGTTTCGCCGACGCGCTTGACCACGGCACAGGCACCCCTGCCAAGCCCAAGGACGAAGCACCGGCTGGACTGCCAAAAGGAGCCTGAGGCGGAAATCCAACAGCTTGAGTGCTTTGGGAAGCCTACTCCGGCGCGCCATCCAACATGGCGGGCCGGGGTTATCGTTCACATAACAGCTTGGGCCGTTTGCATGTGGTCGTAAACAACACCAGCAATGATGGTGATGATGAAAAGCTCAACGGTCAGCAGCAGATATTCGAAATCCATGGCGCAATCCTTTCGCGTGGCTTCGGTCGGTTTGGCCTCCAAAACGATTGCCGTCTTATTGCGACTTTCGTCTAAAATTAGGGCATGCAATCGGTGGGCCAAGCCCTCTCCACTTTGACGCGGTCAGGCGATCGGAAGACGGCGGGCTTAAGGACGTCGTGCGCCACGGTGTCGACCGGTCCGAAGCAAGCGCGCAGCACGAAAACAGCGAAACGGCTCGCTCCGTTCCACTTGATAGCATTGAGAGACTGACGGGGTGCCGTGGGGCATCGCGTTTGAAGTCTAATGTAGCTGTGCGGTGCCGATCCACGATCGAGCTGGTGGCGCGGGGATCGAAATCCCCGGTCCGGTCAGCTCATGCACCCCGTGCGAAGCGTTCTTTGGCTTATACGAAGGGGCTTGGGCAGCCGACCCACCCGGGCCATGAGCGTCACCTCTCGCGGAGGGCGCGACGCAAAAGGGCGGTCTTTCATCCGACCCTCGAGCGCTAGCCTGATTGATGGTCCAATCGGACCCTTCGATTTCACCCCCACCCCCTTGCGATTGCGCCGGGCTGGTCAGCATCGGCACAACGGAACTGGCGTTCGGCGGCGTGACCCGCTCAAGAGGATAGGCGCTTCGCCCCTCCGCCAGCCCGGATCACGACCCCGAGCGCCTCGTCAGATAATCGGCGAAAGGCGTTGCGGATGATGGATGCGATATCTGAGACGGGGATTAGTGCCGACTTGTCCCCGCAGGCGAACGCCATCGGGGAGGCGATCTACCCGCAGCAGCTGCAGGTCTTGGATGCCTTGGGCGCCAGAGGCTCAAGATCAAAGTCGACCGGGTCCGCCTCACCGGTCAGCACGGGAACGGGAACCTGCAGCACATTTGAGAAGTTACTGAGGAGCGCCTGGCTGAGCAGCGGGCTGCAGGACCCTTCGATCTTCGCAATCTGCCGCTCGGATATGCCCGACAGTTTCGCAAGTTTCGGACGGCCGATCTTGCGGGCACGACGGATCGACTTGAGCTGAGCCCCGTCGATCGCGATGCCTTCGACCGGCTGGCCGTCGTGCGCAAGCGCGTCCATTATTGCGGGCAGCGGCAGCTTGGGCCGCATGCACAGTCGTCCCCGCAGGTGCACGCCTCGCCGCAGCAGCACTGGCCGTCTTTGGGCTCGCTCTTGGCGCATGTGCACGTCGGCGTGCAGGCATCACAGCCGCACTGATCACGATCGGTCATGATAAGATCCTCAATGGTTTCATTCACTTGATACTACCCGTCCGGGCTGAAGACAAGGTGAAGCCTCGGGCGAGAAACCGCTTGGTTCCGGACAGAACTGCACGGGAAAAAGCGCCGATTTTATCCTCGCCGGGGCTACTGCGGGCCAGGATCAGCGGTGCGCGAACCCCAAAAGGAACAGCTTGACGCTGCGGCTTCATCGAACGTCTAACCCAAAACCCGGCGGATACGATCCATTAACCAACGCTGTGACACGATTCCATCAATCCGAGCCAAGGACTGGCACGGTTGATGCAGTGCAACATGCAATAAGCCTCGCCGTTGCGAAGCGGCTGGCAAGCAAAGGGTCTGGCGACGCCGGAAAACAGGACATTGCAACTGTGAAACCCAAAAGGGCGGATCAGCGAAATACGAACGCCGGGCATTGCCTACTTCGTAAGCATGCCTAAGTTTTGGGCATATAGTTCGCGTTATCCAAAGCAGGCTCAGCCCTGAGGCTGGTCTGTTGATCCGGTCGGCAGGGCAACCCCTCCTCTCCCCTGGCGACACCTTGATGGAGAAGCAACCCATGCAGTTCCCCCTTGCTAACAATGCTCGTTTCGTCAAAGCGTCCGTTTTCGGTGCAGCTTGCGCCGCGCTTGTCTGTGGCGCGGCCCTCACGTTGGCGCCCAAGCCCGCGCACGCGCTGTCCGCGCTCACCTGCGGTCCGCAATTCAGCACCGTTGCCGACGTCCGCGCGGGAATTCCCGACACCGCGCCAGCCATGATCGACCTCAATCCGCTTGAGACCGATCGCTACCTCGACCAGCTGGGCCATGGCCGACCGGACAATTCACTGGGCAAAAGCTCGGTCATCGTGGTTGTGCCCAACCGTGGCGCCCTTTTGGGCATGCGCGAAGGGCCAAACATGTGTTCGCCATTCCTGCGCGTCACCCAAGGCGACCACCGCGACGCGATCGACGCGATCAGAGGGACGGCGATTTAGGCGGCTGTAGCCTGATCGCAGACCAACAAATAGCAGTCGCAAGCCCCGAGACAGTGCGCCGACACGCATAACTCGGGGCTGCGCGCGAACGCTGCCCTTGATAGACGCACAGTTTGCGCGTACATGGTCCCTATCGACACTTGATGATTGTTACGGTCTTGGTCGCCCCTTCATCGGTGGACGCACACTTCCCTCACAAAAATTGACGACTCGACGACGCGAACCTAGCGGGCATTCGGCACGCGGGTCGCCAATTTGCATGCCAGATTCTCTGAGGGATCAGCAGCATGTCTACTGATAAGGACTATCACCATGACCACGGGTACCGTGAAATTCTACAACGATCAAAAAGGCTTCGGGTTCATCGAGCCAACGGATGGCGGCAAAGACGTGTTCGTTCACGCCACCGCGCTTGAGCGCGCCGGGATGGGGCCGCTGCACGATGGCCAGAAGGTTGAATTTGAAACCGAAACCGATCAGCGCTCCGGCAAGACGGCCGTGAGCGTGATTAAAGCTGCCTAACAATCAAAGTCGCACGTTGAGCGAGCCTCGCGAGCGAAGCGCAAGACTTTGATCGAAAGAGTGCAAGTCGCACGTTGAGCGAGCCTCGCGAGCGAAGCGCAAGACTTTGATCGAAAGAGTGCAAGTCGCACGTTGAGCGAGCTAGCACCGGTTGCACGTTGAAGGCGACAGCCTGAAGCGCAAGACTTTGATCAAGCGAATGCGGCGCGGCCCAGGGAAACCCAGCCGCGCGGTTCTTGTTTGGGTAACCCCAAGCCCCGGAGCGCAAAGCGTATCCGGGGCCTCGATGATCATCTGGCGCGAGGCCCCGGCTCAAGGCCGGGGCTTGATTGGTAGTTGATGAAGCGCACCATGGCCCCCGATCGTCACCCTCGGGGATGTCCCGAGGGACCATACTATCTTGGCCACCATCACCACAGCGGCAAACACCGCAGTGATCCCCGCCACAAGGGCGAGGATGACGGCATGTGGTTTGGCTGGCACTGTGGCTAAACCTGCAAGCCGACCATGATCTGCGCGCCGCGCAACGGGATTAGCATTGGAAGGCGACGGAGAAGCGGATCAAGGCGATGAAGCTGGTGGCTTAATGCCCTCTTAACGCCGCCTTAACCCCCTGTTAAGCAGCATGGACTCGAGACGAGCGTTTTGAAGCAGGGGCTATTCATGAGCATCGTATACACGATTGGCTACGAAGGTACTGATATTGAACGATTTATCCGATCGCTTAAACTGGTTGGAATAAAACGTTTGGCGGATGTGCGAGCTGTGCCTATCTCCCGGAAGAAGGGCTTCTCCAAAAACAAGTTGCGCGAGCGACTTGAAATGGAGGGAATTGAATATGTTCACTTGTCTAGCCTTGGCGACCCAAAGCCCGGCCGAGAAGCCGCTAAGCGTGGCGACTACGCTCTGTTTGAAGAAATATACGGCGCCCACATTCAAACCATAGAGGCACAAGAGGAACTCGATGAGCTCCGGGGACAGGTGGCTACGGACCCCACTTGCCTGTTGTGCTTTGAGCGGGAAGCTCGATACTGTCATAGATCAATAGTTGCAGATCATTTAGTTGCAACCGGCGATCTGCAGATACTAAACCTCTACGGTGACGATCCGGATTGCTATGTCCGTAACGCTTCAAGAATGCCAAGTTTTCATCCTCGTGAAAGCGCTGCCGCAGCGTAGCAAAGCACACGGTGAGACAGTCTGCTGTGCTGGAATAACAGCGTACGGCGAGTTCAAGCGGCTCTTCCCAGTTCGCTATCGGCAACTATCAGGAGACCAAGCTTTCCAGAGGTGGGACTCGGTAAATTTCAAATATCGCCTTCCAACTCGAGATAAACGCCCTGAAAGCTGTCATGTCATGGAGGAAACGATTGAAGTTGTCGGTCGTATGCCCGACCGAGACAAATCCGCATTTTTGGATCAATACATATCAACATCGATTGCTGAGGCCGCGAAAGCCGGGCGCTCTCTCGCGCTGATTAAGCCTTCAGAAACACATTTTAGCTGGAGGGCGAAGTCTGCAGAGCGCGTCGCAAAGGAAAGGGCGCGGTTTACGGAAGCGGCCAAACACAAGGGCTTCTTTGACGCAGACCTGGCAGCAATTGAGCCAACTCCTTATGAGTTCCGATTCAGATTCACAGACGATAGCGGACCACACGACTTTGCCAACGCCGATTGGGAAGCGCATGCCATGTTTTACAATCATCTGAGGCGAACAGGATCGCACGAGGCGACCCTTCAGTGGATGGAAGAAAAATTCAACGGTGAGTACGCACAGAAAGGGATGCTTTTCTGTGTTGGAAACGTGGCCAGTCGCCCAAATACCTGGCAGCTACTTGGCGTTCTTAGAGTAGATCAACCGGCACAGCCGGGGCTAGTCTTCAATTGACGTCCTAAGCCCGGCTTGCCGTGCAGAAGGCGCGTGAGTCCACGGCCGGGTCAAGCCCGGCCATGACGTTGGGGTTTGTGGCAGCCTAAGCCGCCAGCTCTCCATTATCGTTGCCGGAGCCTTCACTCCCGCTGTCCGGCGCCCGGACCACGGCGAAGATCAGCCGGTCGGCGCCGTTCTCGAACTTGCCCCCAGTCACGCGCACCAGGTCGCCATCCTTGACGTCGCCGGCGAGGATCTTCTCGGCGAGCGGGTCCTGGACTTCCTTCTGGATCACGCGCTTAAGGGGCCGCGCGCCATAAGCCGGGTCATACCCCTTGTCGGCGAGCCATTCGCGGGCTGACGGGTCGAGATCGACCGTGATCTTGCGATCCTCCAGAAGCGCGTGCAGCCGGGCCAGCTGGATGTCGACAATCGCGCCCATCTCGGTGCGCTTGAGACGCTCGAACAGAACAACCTCGTCGATCCGGTTGAGGAACTCGGGCCGGAAATGCCCACGCACCATCTCCATCACGTTCGAGCGCACGCTCTCAAAGTCTTCCTCATCCTTGGCGGCGACGAGATACTCCGCGCCGAGGTTCGAGGTCATGATGATGAGCGTGTTCTTGAAATCAACCGTGCGGCCCTGACCATCGGTCAGCCGGCCATCGTCGAGCACCTGCAGGAGCACGTTGAACACGTCCGGGTGGGCCTTTTCGACCTCATCGAACAAGAGCACCTGATAGGGCCTGCGGCGAACGGATTCGGTCAGCACGCCGCCCTCATCGTAACCGACGTAGCCCGGAGGCGCGCCGATCAGCCGGGCGACCGCGTGCTTCTCCATGAACTCCGACATGTCGAGCCGCACCATCGCGTGCTCATCGTCGAACAGGAAGGTCGCCAGCGCCTTGGTCAGCTCCGTCTTGCCGACACCGGTCGGCCCGAGGAACAGGAACGAGCCAAGCGGCCGGTTCGGGTCCTGCAGGCCAGCGCGGGCGCGGCGCACGGCGGTCGACACCGCATGCACGGCCTCCGCCTGCCCCACCACGCGGCGGGCGATCTCGTCCTCCATGCGCAAGAGCTTGTCGCGCTCACCTTCGAGCATCTTATCGACGGGCACGCCGGTCCAGCGACTGACCACATGGGCGATCATGTCGGGCGTCACGGCCTCTTCGACCATATCGTCTTGCTCGCCAGCGAGTTCCGCAGCTTCGAGCTTCTTCTCAAGGTCCGGAATGCGGCCATAAGCCAGCTCGCCGGCCTTCGCCAGATCACCCTCGCGCTGGGCACGCTCAAGCTCGGTGCGGGCCGCGTCGAGCTGCTCCTTGAAGGCCTGCGCCCCGGCCAGCTTGTCCTTTTCGGCCTGCCAGCGGGCGGTCATCTCGGCGGACTTCTGCTCAAGCTCCGAAAGTTCGCCTTCGAGCTTGTCGAGGCGGTCCTTGGAGGCCTGATCGGTTTCTTTCTTGAGAGCTTCGCGCTCAATCTTCAACTGAATGACCCGCCGGTCAAGCTCGTCCAGTTCTTCGGGCTTGGAATCCACCTGCATCCTCAAACGCGACGACGCCTCGTCCACAAGGTCAATCGCCTTGTCGGGCAGGAACCGGTCGGTGATGTAGCGGTTCGACAGGGTCGCCGCCGACACGAGCGCCGAGTCGAGCACGCGCACGCCGTGGTGCAGCTCGTACTTCTCCTTCAGCCCGCGCAGGATCGACACGGTGTCGCTGACCGTGGGCTCCGATACCATCACCGGTTGGAACCGGCGGGCGAGCGCGGCGTCTTTTTCGACATGCTTGCGGTACTCATCGAGCGTTGTCGCGCCGACACAGTGGAGCTCGCCGCGCGCAAGGGCGGGCTTGAGGAGGTTCGAGGCGTCCATCGCGCCATCGGCCTTGCCCGCGCCCACGAGCGTGTGCATTTCGTCGATGAACAGGATGATGCCGCCCGCCGCCGTTTCGATCTCGGAGAGGACGGCCTTAAGTCGCTCCTCGAACTCACCACGAAACTTCGCGCCCGCGATCAACGAGCCCATGTCGAGCGCCATCAGCTGTTTGTCGCGAAGGCTTTCAGGCACATCGCCATTGACGATCCGCAGGGCAAGCCCCTCGGCGATGGCAGTCTTGCCGACGCCTGGCTCACCGATGAGCACGGGGTTGTTTTTGGTGCGCCGCGAAAGAACCTGGATCGTCCGACGGATTTCCTCGTCGCGCCCGATAACCGGGTCAAGTTTACCTTCGCGCGCCACTTCTGTGAGGTCGCGGGCGTACTTCTTGAGCGCGTCATAGCCTTCTTCGGCGGTGGCCGAGTTAGCTGCCCTGCCCTGACGAATGTCTTCGATGGCACTGTTGAGGGCCTGCGGGGTCACCCCACCGGCTTTCAGCGCTTTGCCAGCATCGCTCTTGGCATCCAGCGCCAGCGCGAGCAGCAGCCGCTCGACCGTCACATAGCTGTCGCCCGCCTTCTGCGCGGCCTGATCGGCGGCTTCAAACACCCGCGCCATGGCCGGGTCCATGTACAGTTGGCCGTTGCCCCCCTCGACGGAGGGTTGGCCAGCGAGCGTCTGCGCGTTCTGCTGGCGCACAACATCGGGCTTGCCACCCGCGGCCTCGATCAGCCGCGACGCGAAGCCTTCCTTGTCATCGAGAAGCGCTTTCAAAAGGTGGTCCGGCACAAAGCGCTGATGACCCTTGGCCAGAGCGCCCGTCTGCGCGGCCTGCAGGAAGCCTTTGGCGCGCTCGGTATAATTGTCCAAATTCATATCCATCCTCCATGGAAGCCGCCCTGCGCCCCAGAAAATGGATCTCACGCCCGAACGGTTCAATCAACAAAGGGCCAGACCCAATGTGGCGTCTGGTGTCACGGGCCGGACCCGCAGTGCAGCATCCGGCGTCGCGGAGGATATGGGGATGGAAGAAAGCGGTTTGAAGGGGCGCGGGGACCTGCAGCAGGACCCGATGCGTGCTCAGTTCCGCGCCCCGATGCTCAGGCTGCCTGGTCTGTCCGACGCCACACAGCAAACGGGTCGGGCAAGTCCGGGTAGGCATCCGGACCCGGCGCAAGCTCCTGCGGGACAAGGCAGGCGTTTAGGCGCGCCTTAAGGTGAGGCCAATCAATTCCCGAACCGATGAAGACAAGCTCTTGTCGGCGATCGCCCCAAGGCTCCTGCCAGCGCTCTGCCAGATAGGTACGAGCACTTTCGTGATCGGGCCAGCGCTCTTTCGGAACGGCAGCCCACCATGTGCCAAGCTTCTGCACCGAAGCCAGCGATCCCGCTAGCGAATACTCCGCGACGGTCTCCGGCTGCGTGGCTATCCAAAAATGGCCCTTGGCGCGGATAACGCCCGGCATCGGGCTGTTCAGCAGGGCATGGATCGCTGAGGGGTCAAACGGTCGGCGAGCCCGATACACGTAAGAGACGACACCGTACTCCTCGGTCTCCGGCGTATGGTCAGCGAAGCCATAGAGTTCTTTAGTCCACATCGGATGTTCATGGGCCGCTTCGAAGTCAAACAGACCGGTATCGAGTACGTCGCTCGCATCAACAACCGAGTGGTTCGTTTCAATGATCTTTGCGTCAGCGTTCAAGCTGCGAATGATCTTCCGCGCGGCGTCGGTCCGGTCCGGCCCCGCGTCGGCCGTTTTGTTCAGGACAACCACATCAGCGAACTCGATTTGGTCGGTCAGGAGATGAACCAGCGTTCTATCGTCCTCGTCGCCAAGCGTTTCGCCACGATCGTGCAAGAAATCCTTGCTCGAATAGTCGGCCAGCAAGTTCACCGCGTCCACGACTGTTACCATGGTATCGAGCCGGGCAACGTCCGATAGGCTGTCACCGGCCTCATCGCGAAAATCAAAGGTAGCAGCCACAGGCAGAGGTTCTGAAATCCCGGTGGATTCGATCAACAGATAGTCGAACCGGCCCTCACCGGCCAAGCGGCGAACTTCGGCCAGAAGATCGTCACGTAGCGTGCAGCAGATGCAACCATTGGACATTTCCACCAGCGTTTCGTCTGTGCGCGACAATTCCGTGTCGGCACGGACGAGGTCGGCGTCGATGTTGACCTCGGACATATCGTTGACGATCACCGCGACGCGCCGACCGTCGCGATTGTTGAGAATACGATTGAGCAACGTGGTTTTCCCGGCGCCCAAAAAGCCGGACAAAACGGTTACTGGCAGGCGTGCGTCTGACATTGTGTGAAATCCCGATTACGATGTCCCGAATGTTATATTATAACATTGTCTATCGATCGAGCGAAGAGCATGCAAGTGTCGAGACGCGCTGATTAACGGGTTGCGCGCACGATTTTGTAGTTGAAGTCGGCGTGCCCGACGGCGCCATACATACGCAGCCAGAAGTTCATCATGCCCTCCGTGCCCCGCGCCGCCTCGATGGGGCCCAGATCAACCGGATCGGTCCAGCCGAAGCTCTTGAGCAGTTCAACCACTGTCTGCTTGGCACCCGCATCGTTGCCGCACAGGAAAACGTCGTGCTCACCGGGAATGCGGCTCGGGTCGACCATGACATCGCAATTCATTGTGTTGAGCGCCTTCACGACATGTGCGCGCGGCAGCGCGGCTTGCAGTTGCTCACCTAGCGAACTCGTGTTCGACAGCTTGTCCATCAGAGTGGGTGGAAACCCATCAGACATGTCCAGCGGGTTGGTGACGTCCAAGACGACCTTTCCCGCGAGATTGTTCTCGCCAGCCATCCTCGCAGCGTCCAGCGTCGCCGATCCAAGGGTGGCAATGATGACAAGATCGCCAAACCGACCCGCATCTTCGAAACTGCCTGCCGAGGCGTTGTTCTTCTCCGCCCAGGTCTGCGCCTTTTCATTGTCGCGATTGCGGGCAGCCATCATCACCTGATGGCCCAATGCGGAAAGTTTGGTTGCCAGGGCATGTCCCACCATGCCCATCCCCAAGACCGAAATTTTCATTGCGTTTCTCCGTAAGGTTCACGTCAGCGCCGAAATCATATCTGGCGAACCCAATGTCCGCCGGTAACGTCCTGGAACGCCCACGGCGGAAGACATCAAAGAGGACTATGACCGGCAAGCGCACCATCTTGAGGGTATTGGATGCTTGACCCAACTGCCGTCTCAGCCAATCGGCCCCGCGAAGACCTCCGCCTGGTGGCGGGTGAAGCCCAGTGAGCGGTAAAAGCCTTGTGCCTCGGGGCTGTCGATATCGGTGGCAAGCCAGATGCTGTCACAACCGCAGTCACGACCCCAATCCGCCGCCGCACGGAACAGCGCTTGCGCAATCCCCTGGCGCTTGAAGGCCGGGGATACGCCAAGATTATGGATGTAGAGTTGTGGCGGCATGTCGGCCTGAAACTGGGCCATGCACAAAAGCTGACCGATCACATTGTCCCCTCCGAGCGCAACAAACAGGGCGTGGCCGGGCATCAATGCCAGCTTTTCAAGGTGCTCTTTCGTTGGCTCAGCGTCGAAGACGTCATCGGCCACCGGGGGAAAGTCGGCAGCAAGCTCAGGGGTCAGTCGTTCGATGCGGGCGCTGGTCATTCCCGCATGGGTAGCGAGCTTTGCGCATGAAGGCTAGCCATGGAACCGAACGCGCCGAACCAAGGCCGGCATCGACCAGCCTTGGCCGGGAGGAATGATGGGGCCGTCTCCGGCTAGATCAGGAACCCGTCTTCCCAGGACGAGGTATCAAAGCCGTGGTCGTCCAGCGGCGATTGGACATCCATCTGCATCGAATACCCGTCGCTTGGTCCCCCGGAGGACCCGGCGTCACTATCCATTTCATCGATGGGCGTTTCGCCTCCGATGAACTCGAAAATGTCGTTCTCCATGGGAGGGGGCTCGGGTTGCGGATTAAAACCCCGCTTTTGAAGATCGGTTTCTTCACCGATTGGATCTTTCGCGGGTGGCTCCGGCTGGGGGTTGAAACCGCGCTTCTCAAGCTCTGAACCCACGTCCGAGTTGGGGCCTTTGGCTTCGGGATTGGAGTGCGGGTTGTACCCGTTGTTGATGTGAAAGGGCCTGAAATGGGGCATCTGTCAGCTCCTCATCGAGGTGGAGCGGCGGGACCGCCGTTCCCATGCGTCCAGATTGCGCCCGTTCCCTCAATGGAACTGTGACAATGGTCACGTCATGGCTGGTGATTGACCGTGAGCAACAGCGAGCGCCCTACGCCGGCTTCCATTTGAAGCTGGCTTTCACCACCCCATGATCGGTGGTGCCGCTCTGCTTGTGGTCGTCATAGTTGAGGTGATCATTGTCGATGATCATCTCGTCAAACGCCCACAGGCGCCGCCGCGAGTTGTCGTAGAACTGCTCGGAGAAAAGGATGTGGTCGAGGCTCTCCCGCTCCTTCTTGTAAACGTGGGTGTAGTAGACGTCGCGCGTCGACCGGTACTCTTGCAGGATCTGCGCGGTGTAAAGCGCGTTGTCGCCACCCCCCTGTGACAGCGGGGCGAGATAGCTGGGCTGCTCGGACAGGATGTTCAGCGTGTTGGACAGCTTGCCGTCATTGATGTCACCCATCACCACCACCGGCTCATCGGTTTTCTTGGTGATCTTCGTAACCGCAACGCGCAGCGCCGTCGCCTCCGCCGTCCGGCGGATGGTGGAGATGGCATACCCCAACGCTGCCGTATGCGGGCCGTGGATCTCCTTGTCGTACCAGTCGCGCTCACGCCACACGTCGGCGGGGCGCCGGGACTTCAGATGGCACACGAAGACGTGGATCACGGGCGTCCGCGGGTCGGGCTGAACCTTCAGGTACAAAACGGGCCGCGAGAAGGACGTCAGCGTGACCGTGATGGTCTCGGTCTGGGGGTCCTCCCCCGTTGATTGCAGGACGGTTTCCTTGGGGAATTCGACCAGCCACTGCGGATCATCGACCAGCATCTCGCTACGTACCGCGCCAGCGCAAACGATACGCTTTCCCGTGTGGTCCGGCGGCACAAGCGGTGTGTAGGCGCCCGTCATATCCGCCGCTTCGAGCACATCGTCCAGAGCCTTCGCCGCCCATAGTTCCTGAAACCCGAAGACGTCGGCCTGCATCCTATTCAGGGTGGACCCCGCCCATGCGACCTTCCGGGCGTAGATATCAGCGTCCCAGCCATCGCGGTCGCGATAGACCGGTTCGCCCGGCAGCTGCAGGTTATACAGGTTGAAACTGGTGAACGAGATATCCCGCTTGCCCATGGCTGCGCCCCCGGCGTCGCTTGTGGCCCCAAAATCTACCTAGCCGGTTTACCGACGCGCCACGCCGGTGTCGAGCAAGTGCGCCCCAACAAGCTGATATTCGACCCGGTATCGGGTTGGCTGCTAATCGACGCCCAAACCCCCGATAAGCCGATTCCGCGCGCCGATTGGGGCGATCTCAACATTTCGCGTCGGCGCTACGACTGAGCCGCCTGCCGCCGGCGACCCCAGAGGTGCGCAAGAAAAACAAGCGCTCCAAGAGCGATCAAAATAATGCCAAAGACCTGGTAGCCGGGCCCGTAACCGATCCGCCCCATTATGGGCTGGCTGACAACCGGCGACAGAAAATGGCCCGAAAAAAGCGCAGAAGATGCCAGCCCAACTGCTTGACCGCGCAGTCCATCGGGAACGACGGAGGTCATCCAGTTTGCACCGTGCGGGAACATCAGCCCGATCGAAGCGCCGCCGAGAACAAGGATCGGGAGGACCATCAGATAGCTTGTCGCGTGGGCGAGCAGAATGTTGGTCAGGCCCAACAGGGCGTAAACCAGCGCGACCAAGCCGAAATCGCCGAGCCTCTCCCGGAACTGCCGGTAAAGGATGCCGGTAACGGCCGTTGTCCCCGACGCGCAGCCAATGGCAAGTCCTACAGCTGGGCCACTGACATCGAATCGCTCGCCGAGAAAGAATGGAAGCTGCACCGGCCAAAGATAGAACGCGATCTGTGCGATCAGGACGAACCCCATGATCATCAGGACAGTGCCCACCGGCCAGCGATCCTTCGGAGCATCGGGCTGTCGGCTCGCCCGGTCTCGCGTCTCGTCCACGAACAATAAAATGAGGACGAACACGGCGAGCGACGCGACATAGATACCAAACGGTGCCCGCCAGCCCAGCTCTGCGAGCCAGCCTCCCAACAGGAGGAACACCACCCCGCCGGCGCCCATAAAAGCCGATTGACGTCCCAACATCTTCGCGCGCTCGGGCCCGGCGTAGAGATCCGCGAAAAGGGTGGTGGCAGCCGTCAGATTGCAGGCTACGGATAGTCCCAGTGCTGCGCGGCCGATGAGAAGGCCGGTCAGACTATCCAAATAAAGCCCGCTCGTCCCCGCGATGGCGTAAAGGATCATGCCGAACAGCAGAAGCGGTTTTCGGCCGATCTTATCGACCAGCAGCCCCGCAATCGGCGAGCCGATGACGGTGAAGATGGCTGTCACCGTGAGCACGAGCCGAGTCAGCAGTTCGACGCCAGCAGTGTCCGCAAACGCCGCCTCGATCTGCGGCAGCGCCGGCGCAATCGTCGCTCCAGCCATCACGGTCAGGGCGGATGCAAGCAACAACGCAAGAACGGTTGCAAAACGGGGGGCCGGGCGCACCGGCGTCAGGCTGGCGGGGTCACCAGCTGGTACAGCATCGGACAAAGCAAAGCTCTGGTGAAGCAGGCGGCACGCTCAAGTCGAGCGCCGCGACACAACAAAGCTTAGCGCCGAAGATGCTCTTGTCCAGATCAGACCGGACGGGCGGCCATCACCATGTAATTGACATCAAGATCGTTGGGCGCGGCCTTCCAGCGGTCTTCAAGCGGATTGTAGGCGACGCCGCAGCGGTCTGTTACCGCCATACCCGTTGGGGCAAAGGCCGATGTGAGCTCATCCGGGGTCACCAACTTATCGTAGTGATGCGTGCCGATAGGCAGCCACCGCAACAACCGCTCCGCGCCTATTATGGCCATGAAAAACGCTTTAGCCGTCCGGTTGATGGTGGCAACGAACATCAGACCGCCCGGTTTCACCATCGCTGCGCAATCGGCGATGAAGTTGGGAACATTTGCGACGTGCTCGACGACCTCCATGGCAAGCACCACATCGAACGTCTCTCCGTCGTTGCGAATGGCCTCGGCCGTCGTCGCGCGATAATCGATTTCAAGGCCCTGCTCATCTGCGTGGACCCGGGCCGTTGCAATGTTTTCTGCGGAAGCATCGACGCCCATCGTCTGCGCTCCAAGCCTCGCCATGGGTTCGGTCAACAGCCCACCCCCACAACCGATATCGAGGAAGCGCAAACCCTCGAACGGTCGAGTGACCTTGTCATCACGATCGAAATGTTCGGCCACCCTCGCCCGGACATAGGCAAGTCGGACAGGATTGAAGGCATGCAGGACGCCAAACTTGCCTTTCGGGTCCCACCATTCGGCAGCGAGCGCCGAAAAACGCGCCACCTCATCAGGATCGATCGACGTCGTCCCATCCCTGTGTTCTGCAGTGCGTACCACTTCGCGCCTTTCTACATCCGACCAGCGAGCGCGCCGAGCAAGTGTCGTCTTGATCGCGCCTAACCAAAAACGCCGAGCACGATGACCATAACAATTGTGTAGGCCATCAACGCCCCAACAATCAGGGCGAACTGACTGTTCCTGCTGAGCGTTTCTTTTGCGGCTTCCTGTGTGCGGTACAACAGGTCGGGCCAGGAATAGGACACGAAGTCGCCCTGGGTCATGACGGCGAGAACCTTGTTGTCTTCGCTGACAATCGGCAGGCGCCGAAACCGCTCGTTGGACATGACGCGCAGCCAGTCCCGATAATCATCGTCAACTTTGGCGGTGCGCAGCTCCGACGTCATGATATCCGAGAGCTTTGTCGACGTGGCGTCACGGTTCTGATTCACAAGCTTCTTCATCACGTCGCGCTCGGTCACCACGCCAACGAGACGACTTTCATCGTCAACCACCATCACCGACCCGAAGTTCTTTTCTGACATCGCGGCGACAGCCTCCGCGACGGTCGTTTCGCCGGTAAAACTCAACGGCTTCGGTTTGGAGGTGAACTCCGGACGATCTTGAATGCGCATCCCTTATCTCCCGATTCTTGATACAGCGCTTGGGTAGCCTAGGCCCGATTACTCCTAACTGTGGCGCACCACGGTGAAGGCAACAAGGTCAGATACTATGGTTTAACGAAGCGGGACCGGCCATGGACACGTGGACACTTTGCCGGTACCACGCGCCGTCATTTCCTCCGCATCATCCGGAATTCTGTCCAACTATGGCCCGTTTGGTCCTCAAATTTGGCGGCACATCGGTGGCCGATCTCGACCGCATCCAAACGGTTGCGCGCCACGTGAAACGGGAAGTCGAGGCTGGCCATGAAGTAGCGGTCGTCGTCTCGGCCATGGCCGGCAAGACCAATGAGTTGGTCGGTTGGGTTCGCGACATGCCCAAGGTCGCCGGTTCGAACCTGCCGGTCTATGACGCAAGGGAATATGATGCGGTCGTCGCATCCGGTGAGCAGGTGACCTCAGGGCTTCTTGCCATCGCCTTGCAATCGATGGGCATCGACGCCCGCTCATGGCATGGCTGGCAAATTCCGTTGCGGACCGATGGAACGCACGGCGCCGCGCGAATTGAGACGATTGATTCTACGAAGCTCATTGAGCGCGTTGCCGGTGGTCAGGTCGCCGTGATCGCGGGCTTCCAGGGTATTTCGCCAGAAGGGCGCATTGCGACGCTGGGGCGCGGCGGTTCTGACACCTCTGCCGTGGCCATCGCAGCCGCCGTCAATGCAGACCGCTGCGATATCTACACCGATGTGGACGGCGTTTACACCACCGACCCGCGCGTCGCGTCCAAAGCGCAACGACTTGGACGGATCGCGTTTGAAGAGATGCTCGAAATGGCGTCGCTTGGCGCAAAGGTTTTACAGGTTCGCTCGGTGGAACTGGCCATGGTGCACGACGTGCCGGTCTTTGTTCGGTCGTCATTTGACGATCCTGATGACCCTGCCTTGCGCACCGATACGCCAATCGGCACCTTGATCTGTCACGAGGAGGATATTGTGGAACAGCAGACCGTCACGGGCATTGCGTTCTCGCGCGATGAAGCTCAGATATCCTTGCGCCGCGTCAAGGACCGGCCCGGCGTGGCTGCAAGTGTTTTTGGTCCCCTCGCCGCTGCAGGCATCAATGTTGATATGATCGTCCAGATCATCTCAGCAGATGGCGCAACGACGGACATCACCTTCACCTTGCCCGAAGCCGACTATGACAAGGCAATCGATATCTTGCACGACCCCAGTGTCGGGATTGAGTACGATAAAGTCGAGGGATCGAAGGACGTCGTCAAAGTGTCGGTAATCGGTATCGGTATGCGCAGCCATGCCGGTGTCGCAGCCGATGCGTTCCGGGCGCTTTCGGAACGTAACATCAACATTCGCGCCATCACGACGTCAGAAATAAAAATTTCCGTCCTTATTGATGCTGCTTACACCGAACTTGCTGTTCGGACGCTGCATTCGCTATATGGTCTTGATGCAGCTTAGCTTTCCGGCGACCATACGTATCGGTCAAAGCTGACCAACTTACGACGAGGTTCGAGGTCACCATGCCCACCCGCAGCGCATTGGCGGGGCCACGTGTCCTGCTCAGGCGCTTGCGCGAGGTCATGGCGGAGCGCATCAGTGGACAGGAACGGCTCGACAGAATAACGGTGCTGATCGCCTCCAACATGGTGGCCGAGGTTTGCTCGTTTTACCTGTTGCGAGCTGACGGCGTTCTGGAGCTGTCGGCGACCGAAGGTCTCAACAAACAGGCGGTTCATAAAGCGTCCCTGCGACTGGGCGAAGGGCTTGTGGGCGTCATCGCCGCCAGCGCTGAGCCGCTCAATCTCGCCGACGCGCAAAAGCACCCAAGCTTCACCCTCCTGCCGGAGACCGACGAGGAAGCCTATCGATCCTTTTTGGGGGTGCCGATCCTTCGCGCGGGGCGCGTTGTGGGTGTGTTGACCGTGCAGAACATGGCGCGGCGCAGCTACACCGACGAGGAAGTTGAAGCGCTGCAAACAGTCGCCATGGTCATCGCCGAAATGATAGGCGCGGGCGAGCTGCAGGGGCTTTCGCGCAACGGGCCAGACGCCGAGAGCGCGCGCCAGTTTTCGCTCGACGGAGAGGGCTTCAGCGAAGGCATCGGACTTGGGCACGTGGTGATGCACGAGCCGCGACTGGTCGTCACCAACATGATTGCTGAGAGCATCGATGGGGAGATCGAACGGCTCGACAGCGCGCTCGCCCGGCTGCGGCTGTCGATCGATTCGATGGTGGAGAGCGGATCGGTCGCTCACCACGGGGAGCACCGCGATATACTCGAAGCCTACCGAATGTTCGCCCATGATCGCGGCTGGACGCGGCGGCTTCGCGAAGCGATCGAGTCCGGATTGACAGCCGAGGCCGCGGTGGAGCGCGTCCAGTCGGACACGCGCGCCAAGCTGTCCCGCCAGAAAGATCCGCTCATCCGCGAGCGGCTCAACGATTTTGATGATCTGGCCTACAGGCTGTTTCGCGAATTGTCCGGCGAAGACGCCCGATCGCCGGAAGCCGTTCCGGATGATGCCATCATTGTCGCGCGGATGATGGGGGCGGCGGAGCTGCTCGATTACGATCGAAGCCGACTACGCGGTCTGGTGATCGAGGAAGGGGGACCAACTAGCCATATCACAGTGATCGCACGCGCTATGGGCGTTCCGGTGGTTGGTCGGGTCACAGGTATTGTTGCTTTGGTCGAGCAAGGTGATCCGATCATCGTTGATGGTGAGGGTGGCTCGGTCCACATCAACCCGCCCAACAACATTCGGCAAGCCTTCGGCGAGAAGGTGCGCTTTCGGGCCCGGCGTCAGGCACAGTACAAGGCGCTGCGCGGCAAGCCGTGCCAAACCAACTGCGGCCAGCGCGTCACGCTCATGCACAATGCCGGTCTGTTGATGGACCTGCCCAGTCTTGAGGAAACGGGAGCCGAGGGCATAGGCCTGTTTCGGACCGAATTACAGTTCATGGTTGCGCGATCGCTGCCGCGCACCAAGGAGCAAGAGGCGCTCTATACGCGTGTGCTCGATGCTGCCGGGGAACGTCCCGTCACATTTCGCACCCTCGATATAGGAGGGGACAAGGTCTTGCCCTACATGCGCAGCCACAGCGAAGAGAACCCTGCGCTTGGGTGGCGCGCGGTCCGGCTGGGTCTCGACCGTCCCGGATTGATGCGCCTGCAGGTGCGAGCGCTGTTGATGGCAGCGGCCGGCCGATCGCTGCGCATTATGTTTCCCATGATCACCGACGTTGCGGAGCTCGACGCGGCCAAAGGGCTGGTCCGGCGCGAAATCGCCCACCTGTCCAAACATGGTTACGGCACACCGCGTGATCTCAAGATCGGATCGATGATTGAGGTCCCATCCTTGCTCTATCAACTCGACGCGCTGATGGCCCGCTGCGATTTTGTATCGGTCGGCTCAAACGATCTGCATCAGTTCATGACCGCGACGGATCGTGGAAACACACAGCTTTCAGGTCGCTTCGACCCTCTTTCGGCGAGTTTCTTACGACCCCTCAAGCAGATTGCGGAGGCGTCCCAAGCGAACGATTGCGAAGTGACAATCTGCGGAGAGATGGCCGGCAGGCCGGTGGAAGCGCTTGCGTTGCTTGGCCTGGGCTTCGAGCGCCTATCGATGGCCCCCGCCTCCGTTGGCCCGGTCAAAGCCATGGTACTTGATGTCGATCTTGAACCTTTGCAGGCGCTCGTAGGTGATTTCCTATCGGACCCGCTGGCCAGCGCATCATTGCGTGACCGTCTTGTTGCCTTCGCCCATGAGCATGCCATAAGCCTCTGACGCTCCACTTGCTTATTTGAACCCCATGATCTCCGACCAGAAAATCGACGCCTTGATCGCTCGCTTTGAGGGGATTTCTGCCCGGCTTGCGTCCGGCGCGGAAGCGGACGAGTTCGTCCAGCTCTCGCGCGACTACGCAGAACTGGAGCCGGTTGCCGAGCAGGCCAAGCAGCTGCAGAAAACGCGCGATGAGCTGGACGCCGCACGACAGATGCTGGACGATCCAGACCTTGATGACGAAATGCGCGCGCTGACCGTGGAAGAGGTCGCCAGCCTGGAAAGCCAGCTTGATGCGCTTCAAAGCGATCTTCAGCTGGCCCTGCTGCCGAAAGACAAAGCCGATCAGGGCGGCGTGATCCTCGAAGTGCGCGCGGGTACAGGCGGCGATGAAGCAGCACTTTTCGCGGGCGATCTGTTCCGCATGTATCAGCGCTATACGCAACTTCGCGGCTTTAAGCTTGACGTGCTGTCCACCTCCGAAGGCGAGGTTGGCGGCTTCAAGGAAATCATAGCGGAGGTTAAGGGCACCGGTGTCTACGGACTGTTGAAGTTCGAGTCCGGCGTGCACCGCGTTCAGCGCGTGCCGGAGACCGAGTCTGGCGGCCGCATTCATACGTCGGCAGCCACGGTGGCGGTCCTGCCCGAAGCCAAGGACATCGATATCGAGGTACGAAACGAAGATATTCGGATCGATACCATGCGGGCATCAGGCGCCGGCGGCCAGCACGTGAACACGACCGATTCGGCGGTGCGGATCACCCATCTGCCAACCGGTATCGTCGTGACCCAAAGCGAAAAATCACAACACCAGAACCGGGCACGCGCGATGGAGATTCTCAAGGCGCGTCTGTACGACGCCGAACGGCAAAAGGCGGCGGACGAGCGCGCGGACGCGCGCAAAGGTCAGGTCGGGTCCGGCGACCGGTCCGAACGCATCAGAACCTACAATTTCCCTCAAGGTCGCGTGACCGATCACCGGATCGGTCTGACCTTGTATGCACTCGATAATGTTCTTGCCGGCGATGGCCTTGATCAGGTCATCGAGCCGCTCATCGCCGCCCATCAGATGGAACTGTTGGCAGCAAGCGAGGCGGCGTGACGCCGACGATCGCACAAGCGGTCGCGCTCGCACGAGAAACAATTGCGAAACGCCCGTTCAGCGACGCCATGGCAGAGGCGAGGCTGCTGGTCGAGGCCATCACCGGGCTGAGCAAAACCGAACAAATCGCCTTCGACATAACCGCTTTGACGCGGGAGCAGGCGGATCGATTGGTGGCGGCTCTCGCCCGCAGAGCGGCTGGCGAGCCACTGGCGCGCATCCTTGGCAAAGCACCCTTTTGGGACTTCGAAGTGTCCCTGAATGACGCCACACTGATCCCACGTGACGATACAGGTCGGCTCGTCGAGGCAGCCCTTGAACGCATTTCAATCACAAGCTCTCCGCATGTCGCCGATCTGGGCACCGGGAGCGGCATAGTCCTCATCGCCCTTGCCCGCGAGCGCCCACATTTGACCGGTCTTGGCATCGATAGCGACGCAAGGGCTGTCGAACAGGCGCGCAGCAACGCGCGCGCCTTGGGGGTCTCCGACCGCCTGGCCTTTCGCATGTCACAATGGTTGCAAGGCGTGGACGAGCGCTTCGATATGATTGTCTCCAATCCGCCGTACATTCGCAATGGCGAGCACCGCTATCTGCAGGAAGAGGTCCGCAAACACGACCCCGAACAGGCGCTGATCGGAGGGACTGATGGTCTTGACGCCTATCGCGCCCTGCTGCCGCAAGCCATGCGCGGCACCGTGCCTGGCGGGTGGGTCATCGTCGAGATCGGCCATACGCAGGCCGACGCTGTGGTGAAGCTGGGAGCACAGGCAGGCCTGAGCCCGGTTAGTACGGATAAGGACTTATCTGGCAACGACCGGGTCTGCATTTTCCGACGACCCTAGTGTTAGAGACCCGCAGCGACGGTGAAGGCGCGCCTGCATCACCGCTATGTCCTGATACGCGGAAAAAAGGGTTGGAAATACGTCGCGAAGCAGGTAGGAGTTACAGGACTGCCGAATAGCAAAGCACAACTCGCGAAGCGGTGAGCCTGCAATTCGCACCATGTGCCAAGCTTTTGGGGGCAGTGGTAGACGAACCTGACAATTGAGCCCGCATAGTGCGCAACTGAGGAGCATCTCACAGGATGCCTCCATTTGTTTGCCATGGTGCTCAGTGAGCGGCAGGGATCTGGCGTGGACCGCGGGACAGCGAGGTTCACCCAAGCGTAGAGCCAACCTGACCTTTTCATCACTTAAGAGACCAAACCCTTGGCAATGAGACCCGGTCAATCCAACAAACGTTCGCGTGGTCGTGGGCGCAAAGGGCCCAGCCCGCTTTCCCGAGGCTATGAATCGAACGGCCCGGACGTCAAAATTCGTGGCACCGCACAGCACATTGCGGACAAGTACATCAATCTGGCGCGCGATGCACAATCTTCCGGCGATACGGTGCTGCACCAGGCGTACATGCAGCATGCCGAGCACTTTTATCGGATCGTCGCCTTAGCTCAGCAGCAGATGAACCAGCCGATCAATGTCCGACGCGCCGATGATCCGATTGATACCGCCGACAGCAACGATGATGATGAGCGCGAAGGCTTCGACCCAGCCGACCCCGATGCGCCGCAGCCCGATGTTCGGGGTCAGAACCAGGCCAACGGGCGTGATCGGGATCGGAACGATGATGACGGGGAGCGGCGTGGACGTCGCAATCGAGGCCGGGGGCGACGCGGCCGCGACGATGGACGCGACGAAGCCCGGGCGGCCGATAGCGATCAGGAACGTGGATCGCGTGATGGGCGTACCGAAAAAGCCAATGGCTCAGCCGAGCACGAGAAAAACGGCGCCGCTGACAACAATCAACCATCTCAAAACGGCAACGAAGCCAGCGACCCTGCCGCGACCGTTGAACAAGACGGCAGAAGCGAAGCAGCTGCAAGCCACGCGGAGCCCAATGGGGAGCAGGCGGAGCGCCCGCGTCGCGCACCGCGCAGCCGGAAAGCGAGCGTCGATGTCAGCGATCGCTTTGACGAACCGGGCAGCAGCGAGACCAGCACGGAACAGCCTGCCGCGGAAGTTGCGGCAACGTCGGACGTGCCTGTTCAGGCATCATCAGACGAAAAATAAAAGCACGCGTCTCCGACAACCACGAACATTCAAGTCATTGCGCATATGGGCCGTAGAGCTCGGCAGAGACGGCTGGGCCGACCGCTTACCCTACGAACGCCGAGTTCCCGATTTCATGCAAGGTGAACAGCGTCCCCCGGTCGTATCGTACCAGTATCCATAATCCTGGCGTACAGACCGATCGATCGTGCCCCGCGAAGCCCCATAATGGTGCGCAAACTCTCTCGGTCCATTTCCGCCGTCTCGGGGTTCACGTCGATGGCGCGGCAACGGTTTATGACCTCGGCAACCTCAACTTGAACGTCCCCAAGTTTGAGTATTTTGCCGACAAGCTCTTCTTCGGACCACGCGTCCCATCCCGCGATGAGAACGTTCGCCCGCAATCGGCGCGGATCGAAGGTCGATCCAGATGCCTCGGATACTGCGTCAAGCGTCGCTTGGTTCTGGATGGAAATCCAACGGTCGGGGACATCCGTGAACCCGTGCCCACCTGTCCGGTCTTCGGCACTACACAGCCGCAGAGGCCCGCGCACGCCATGGTTCACAAGTTCAGCGGTCAACGCTTCAAGATCATGGGGGATATCGGGGTCAACAATCAGAGCACGACCGTCAAGCGTGTCGACAAGCAGCCTGGCCGTTGTTTCGTCGTAGCGCGCTGACAATCGACCTGTTTGAGGCTGGTGAACCATACACACGAAGTGTCGTTTGGCGATGTGCACAGGAGCATCGGGCGCAAAGCCGGATGGTCCATTCTCTATTGCGAATGCCCGATCAAACGGAAAAAGCTCACCGGGCGCGACGGACACTGTTGCGAGTTCTTCCCCGCCAAAGCCTTTAACAGGCCATCGCCAGAGGTTCGCGACATGGGCCGTCAATGGCCATCTTCCGGTAGCGTAGGGAGCGCAAAAACCTCGATACCCTCTTCATCAAGCGATGCCGCCTCCTCTATCGAAGCCCGTCCACGGATCGGGCGCTCATCGGTCTCTCCGTGATGCATTTTGCGCGCCTCTTCGGCGAAGCGGTCGCCGACATCATCGCTGGTCTGCTCGATGTGGGTGCGTAGCTTCCGGACGGCCTCGACATAGGCTTTGACGGGTTCGGGCGCGTCTTGCAGGCCCGCAGCAAACCGCGCTGGCGTGCCTGGGCTCGGCAAAACCTCACCATCCACCGGACCTGCAGCCTTCTGACCAGAAGCGGGAACCGCAGGCCCAGGCTTTGCGCCAGCCGATTGAGCAGAAGCCACAGCGGACTGAAACGCCTGCTCGATTTGCTGCGCGGCTCGCTCTCGTCGGCGCGCGGTCGACACGTTCGGTGCCATCAAACCCCGTCTGACATTTGTTTCACCGCAGGTTGGGCATACAACGAGCCCAGCCTCACATTGCGAGTCGAAATCCGCATTGCCACGAAACCAGCCATCGAAGCTGTGTCCGTTCACGCAGACCAGAGTTAATGAAATCATGCGACAGCCTGCGCTGGCCGAGCATCCACGGCGTCGATCGAGAAGGCGCGGTCATGTTGGAGCGCTGGAATTTTGCTCCGAGCTGCCGCAACCGCTTCAAGGCCAACCTCAGCGATCAGCAACCCTGGTTGATCGTCAGTTTTTTCGGCAAGAACGGTACCCCATGGATCGATCACCAGGGAATGGCCATAGGTTTCGCGGCCATCCGCGTGCGTGCCAGCCTGAGCGGCAGCGAGCATAAAACTGCCGGTTTCAATTGCACGGCTTCGCAGCAGCACATGCCAATGAGCTTGCCCAGTTTGCCGCGTGAACGCCGCCGGCGCGGTTATCAGGTCAGCACCCGTCTGCGCTTGCGCTCGGAAAAGCGACGCGAAACGAAGATCGTAGCAAATCCCAAGACCGATCTGCGGGCCACCTTCAGTCGCGCGCGCAACAACACATCTGTCGCCAGGTGCATAAATCGCGCTCTCTCGCCAGCTTTCGCCGTTGTCGAGGTCGACATCAAACATGTGGATCTTGTCGTAGTGGGCGACCATGGCGCCGTTCGGGCCAAAAAGGTGCGCCCTATTGCCGAAGCGGCCATCGGAGAGCGGCACTGCCATGGACCCGATATGGACGGTCATCGCATGCTTCGCGGCAATGGCTGAAAAACGTGATTGAGCGTCCGCAACCCGCTCAGCGGTAACCTGCGCAGACAGACGCTTACGGTCCCGTTCGATCAGGGTCGTCATCTCCGGCGTCTGCGCATACCGCGCCCCGGCCTTCCCCGCCTGCTCAAGGTAATCGCAAACCGTCTCAACATTCTCATCGTGATCACGGCTCGCGCAAAGCTGAATCAATGCAACTTTCATACTCTCATCCCTCACGCGGACAGCATCGAGTCTAGTTTGCCCGCCCTCTCGAGAGCAAAAAGGTCGTCACAGCCACCAATATGGGTTCCAGCGATGAAAATCTGCGGAAAGGTTGCGCGACCGCCGGACCTGTCGACCATTTCGGCTTTGACCTGCGGCTTAAGCGTTGCGTCATGCTCGACGAAGCTCACACCCTTTTGGTTGAGCAAACCCTTTGCACGACTGCAAAAACCGCACATCGCCCTGGTGTAGATTGTAACTTCGGCCATGACTGTCCACTCATCGATGGTGGGGCCGAACCGCCGACCCCTACGTCTTTTGATTATAGTGAGAGCGAACGATCTGGCAAAACTGTTGTTGCGAAAACCAATGCATCGACACTTTGAGGCCGCGACAGCGGAGGCAATCGTTTAAGGGTTTGGGCCAACGCGTTCAACGTCGCGCCGGTTGTATGAACATCATCAATCAGCACGACCCGCTTATTCGCAAGGCTCGCCTCACCCTCTTTTCCGACGGCGAACGCACCATCAACGTTTCGCAGTCGATCGCCACGCGACAAAGCAGCTTGTTGCTTCGTACGCTTGACCCGGCGCACGGCACGATGATTGGCAATGCCGCCTGTAGCGGATGCAATCGCCTCTGCGAGCAACCCTGACTGGTTGTATCGTCGGCCAATCTGTCGAAACGGGTGAAGTGGAACGGGAACAAGAATGGTATCCGGCTCGCTCAGCAGTTTGCGACCGGCACGGGCCATCATGGCACCAAGGGAGCGGGCAAGGTGCCGTTGCTGATTGAACTTCAGCGCATGAACGAGTTGCGGAGCAACACCCTCATAGGCACACACAGCGCGCAGCCGATCAAACGCGGGCGGGCAGGCGAGGGCTTCCGCTGACACGGCGCCCGGGCCTAAGTCGTAGGACAGCGGCAGACCAAGGCGATCACAGACCGGTTCTTCGATCCACGGCACCATGCGCCAGCAAGCGCCGCACAATCCACCGTCGCTTTGCATCATCGTTTCGCAAGTGGGGCAGATGGGCGGTATTGCGAAATCGACCAGCCGGTTCAAGGCGGCTCGAGCAGCTTTGAGCGGAGACGCCATCAACGGTGCTGAGGAGCCCCCCGAGCTGTGATGACGAGAATGCGGCGAAGATGCCATTTGACCCCACTCACTGCCTGCGCTGACGGCACACGACCTAGCCACCAAATTCTGCGGCACCATTGCTGCACACTTTTTGAGCATGCCCCGCCACACGACGTAGGCCAGAAGTTGTAAGCGACCGCAAAAGAAGAGTCATGAGCAATTTTCCTATCCGGGCCCAACCCATCGGGAAGGGTGTTGGCGCACGGCAGAGATGGCTGTCTGCAGACGGACATAGCGGCTGGCGCTCGCGTGGGAGCGGCAAGCCGGCCTATATCTTCAGGCGTTGCTTCGCCTTAAGGAAAGTGGACGAGAGCCCCGCAGGATGAGGATCTCGTCACCAAAACCCGTGCAATCGCGATCCTTGCCAATCGAGTCTGACCATTTGAAACCCGAACCAGCAGCGCCTCACGTCTTCGATCGCGTCCTGTTGCAAAAGCGGCGGCAACGCGCCCTCATGGCGTCTCTCCGACCCCGCGCGCGCGATGGCGGTTTTCTCTTGGATCAAGTTGGAACTGAAGTTCGCGAGCGTCTTGACGCCGTCGAACGTCACTTTGACTTGGCCGTAGACCTCACGGGGGACGATGGGCGTACAGCGGATCTTATGGCTTCAAGCCATCGGGTGGGGAGCCTGATCGACCTAACGGCCGGAAGCGCGCAGGGCACGGCTACCTCTTCTCATCAGCTTCCCCGTGCGGTTGCCGATGATGAGTGGCTGCCGCTTGCTCCGCAAAGCCTTGATCTGGTGACGTCGGTGCTCTCACTGCAATGGGTGAACGACCTGCCTGGTACGTTAATACAAATTCGCCGTGCGCTCCGGCCAGATGGGCTTTTGCTCGGCGCGATGATAGGCGGCAACAGTCTGCATGAACTCCGCGCAGTCCTTGCTGCGGAAGAAGAGGAAAGCACCGGAGGTGTAACACCAAGAGTTGCGCCATTTGTCGACGTCCGCGACCTTGGTAGCCTGTTACAAAGAGCCGGCTTCGCCTTACCGGTGACCGATGTCGACACCATCACAGTCCGTTATGGCAACCTGTTCGTCCTGATGGCAGATCTTCGCGCAATGGGCGCAACGAATATTCTGAACGGCCGCACACGTGTTCCCTGGACTAAGGGCCGCGCTGTACGAGCGGCCCAGATTTACGCTCAACGCTATGCCGACGAGGACGGGCGCATTCGTGCGACCTTTCAGGTTCTTTCCTTTTCCGGTTGGGCACCCTCCGACGGACAGCAGAAACCGCTCCGCCCCGGGTCAGCCAAGGCACGATTAGCTGATGCTCTGGATACCTCGGAACTGCCTGCAGGCGACCAGACGCCCCGCAAACAAAGGTGACGTCCGATCAGCGGGATGTGACGACATCGGGGATGTCTGCGTAACTCTCGGCCAGTCGCTCGCCTGCTAGGTAGACGGTGATGATAATTGCAAGCGCAATCCCAGCGATCATGATGGTGTATTCGACCGCCGTAGCACCCCGATCATCATGGGCGAAAAGTTTGATGGTGTTTTTGAACCGCCGCATGCCGATACCTTTCAACCGTAGACCATCTGCATACCGCTGTACGGTTAAAGGGTGTTTGCATGGGGCGCGCCGGTTCCGACCACACTTAACAAGGCCTTGTCTAGACCGTTAAAGCGCAATCCGTGCGGGCCCTTGCCCTTCACTGTCCCGCCAGAGCAACGGCTTCAGACCCGACGTCGTTTCAATGCGCGCTGCATCTAGGCAGGCCTCATGGAATGGCTTCGGCCGTGCAAAATAATATCCCTGCACCATGTTGCAGCCCATATCGCGGACAACATCCAGTTCGGCTTCCGTTTCCACACCTTCAACAACGGTTTGTAACCCCAAACCGCTACTGAGACCCACGATCCCCTGCAACAAGCGACGCTTCTCGGCGTCTTGATCGCACTTGTGGACAAAGGACCGATCGATTTTCAGCCGGTCAAACGACAGCTTGTCCAGATACTTTAAGGATGAGTATCCAGTCCCGAAGTCGTCCAGCGCCATCTTGACGCCAAGCTGCTTAAGCTCGGCAAACAGACTTTGGATACGCGGTAAAGACGTGTCCTCGAAAACACTCTCAGTTAGCTCGACTGTCAGCAAATGAGCAGGAAAGCCGGTCGCGTTCAACGCATCGCGAACGTCTGCCGCCACGTCCCTGTGCCATAGCTGCGCAACTGAAACATTGACGGCCATGTTAAGTGGGGCGCCACCCGCATCAAGCCAGGCTTTGCCTTGCGAACACGCTCGCTTGAGCATCATGGCGCCGATCGCGCCGATCATGGGTGATGCTTCAGCGATGGGAATGAACATATTGGGTGGAACGACACCTCGTTCGGGATGTGTCCACCGCACAAGCGCCTCGAAGCCCGCGATCGAACCATCCTTGATGTCGACCTGTACTTGGTAGTGAGCGTCAAGCGCGTCCGCATTGACGGCATCGCGTAGGTCGCTCTCAAGCGCAACACGCTCACGCACTGTTGCATCGAGCTTGTCATGAAACAGAACATGCCGGTTCCGCCCAAGCTCTTTGGCCCGATACAGCGCAAGATCGGCAAACCTCATTGCCTCATGGGGGTCGTTCGTTTGCTCAGGCACCATCACCATGCCGATGCTGGTCGTTACGTGCACTGCGCCATCTTGGAGATTAAAGGCACCAGCGAAAGCGCTCTTAATGCTCGAGCCCAAGCCGGAGACGTCTCTCGAATGAGCTAAATCGCGCGCGATCACCGCGAATTCATCGCCCCCAAGCCGGTAGACCGCTGCCGACGATGTAACCGCGCCCACCAACCGAGACGCGGCCGTTCTGAGCAACTCATCACCTGCAGAGTGCCCCAGCGTATCGTTCACCTCTTTAAAGTTATCCAGATCGAGCAGGAGCAGCCCGGCCTTGTGATCTGAACGGTCACGATTGGCGAAAAGCGCGTCCAAAGCGGTGTTGAAGGCAGCCCGGTTGCCCAATCCCGTGAGCGGATCGCAATAGGCAAGCCGCTCCAACTCACGCTCGGCTTCCTTGCGAGCGGTGATATCCTGGACGGTGCCGTACAAGCGGACGACTTTACCCGCCGAATCCCGCTCCGCTTGTCCAACCACCGTCAGATCGATGAAGTTGCCATTGGCATGACGCCAGCGGATATCAGCCTGCGCATTGCCGTCGTGTTTGAAGACCGTGCGATGGGCGGCAAATATGGATGGCCGACACTCGCGCGCGATAAACGTCATCAAACGACGGACCGAAAGCTCAGCGAACCGATCGCTCAACCCAACAAGGTTGCGGTACGCCTCGGTAAGGTGGACGGTATCGGTTGTCCGATCGTACCACCACGCACCAAGCTTGCCCACCTTGTATGCCCGACCAAGCTCCTGCGCGCGCTCGGCGGCAAGCTTTCGCGTCTGCACATCATCGGTGACGTCGCTTGCCGTGCCTCGATAGCCGAGAAAGGTACCGTCTTCGTCAAAGCGTGGATTGCCATTGCTGCGCAACCACAGCGCGACACCGTCATCAGTGAACGCTTTGTACACAACGTTCCGGAAGGGCTGGCGATCAACCATCTGCTCACGAAGGTGCCCAAAGGTTTCGCGATTCTCTGGGACGTCTTCAAGTGCGAACCAGTCCACTCCGACATAGCGGTCACTGGGAGAACCGGTCACCTTCTCGATGGCCTGGCTCATCATGGTGAACTTGAAACTATCGTCGATCTCCCACATCCAATCCGATGCAGTGTCGGCGAACTCCTTCATCACGGCTTTCTGATCTTCAAGCGCCTGTTTTGCCAGCATCTCCTCAGTGATGTTGCTGCCCGTGCCGCGATAACCGACGAACTCACCGTCCTCATCATACTGAGGATTACCGCTGATGCGCCAGTAGCGAAGCTCTCCAGCGGCGGAGTAGGCGCTGTAGACAAAATCCCGAAAGGGGCGTTGGGCTTCAAGATCCGCGATATGGGCCGCAAACACCTCGGCATTGATTTGCGCATCGCCAAGCTCGGTGCGAACACGCCCAATATAGTACTCAATCGGAAAGCCCGAGTGCTTCGTCACCGCATCGCTGATCATTGTGATGCGATGATCGCCATCGCTTTCCCAAAGCCAGTCTGAGCCGGTCGCGGCAAACTCTTCCATCTGCCGCCGGCGGCGTTCAGCAAGGTCACGAGCCTCAATTTCCGCGGTCACGTCCGAACCGGTACCACGGTAACCGATGAACGCCCCATCGTTCGAGAAACGAGGGACTCCATTGACCCGTATCCATCGCAGGGAACCGTCTGCATCGGGAAGTTGGTAGATTAGATCGCGAAAGGCGCGCTTCGCGTCGAGGTCTTTCTGATGCGCCTTCAAGACTTCTGAATTCTTCGGATAATTTGCAAAATCCAAGCGGCTCTTGCCGAGGTAGGTGCGTGCAGGGCGCTTATTCTGCAACTCGAACGAAGGCGAAAGATAGGTGACGCGATGTTCTGTATCCGCTTCCCACATCCAGTCCGACGCGGTCTCCGCGAAGTCCTGCATAGCCTGTTTGCGCTCTTCAGCAGAGTTCCGAGCTTCGATGAGTTGTGTCTCATCGGTCAGCGAGAATACCGGTTGAAGTCGCCCACCTGATATCCGTAGCAGGAACGCCCGGCCGTATCGCGCCTGGCTATCGGGCAACTCCCGTTGCACCACCACAGTTCCGTCACTCGCGCGCATGATCCGTTCTGCCTCATCAAGCGAGAGCGGCCGACCATAAAGATCACCGAGTAAACACGGCGGCGTATCACCAAAAACATCCCGCAGATCGCTCAAGGTTTGCAGGAGGAAATCTTGCACCGAACCGTCTTTGCGTATGGGCTCAAGCGTGCCACCCACGATGCCGGTGTCCCGTCCGAAATCGGCAAGCAGCTCGCGGACACCCATGAGCGGACGTATGAGCGCAATCACCAATTCGTCACCGGTCCCCGACGAGGCCGTGACCGGCAGCAAAAGCCGCTGCCAACTGTGGGTATGGTGCGTGATGACCGCCCGGTTTATCGAATAGAGCGGCTCGCCAGCTTCGAGCGCGTTACAGTAGCTTTGACGGAAGAAGCCGGCAGCCTCCCCTGAAAAGTCGGCCGTCGATAGGCCCGTCATGTCCCGGCCCGAATTGCGCGCCACTTGGGCACCGTAATGGAGGTAACGGAAATGCTCGGCGTCTAAACGCTCCACGATTGCAAGCTGGTCGCTAAACCCGGCAAGCGGTCCGGAATGAAGGTCCAGTAGGTCGTCAAAATGAGCACGCGATCGAACCGCCTTGCGCCAGGCGTCAACCAGAGGCTGCATATCGGCAAACCTCTGAAGATCAGGCTGCGTCAATGGCCGCAACACCGCCTGCATTTCCGGAAACAGTTTGCTCACCGACCCACCCAATGACCGCACAGCCTTAACGGGTAGCTCAGCAGCGTTCACGCGGGGTTAATTTCGCCAGCTCGCATTCGTAGTTTTACAGAAGGTCAATCAACGGCGCGATCAGTGGCCCGTCTGCGTCAGGCATGGGGTAATCGCGCAAGCGGTTAGGTCGCACCCAGGCCAGCTCCTGGCCCTCACGCGAAACCGGAACGCCGCGCCATTTGCGGATCACGTATAGAGGCATCAGGAGGTGGAAGTCATCGTATCCGTGACTGGCGAATGTGAGGGGCGCGAGACACGCTGTTTCAGTCTCGATGCCCAACTCCTCCCGCAGCTCTCGTATCAGGCTGTCTTCGGGCCGCTCGCCCTTTTCGATCTTACCGCCCGGGAACTCCCAGAGCCCCGCCATGGCCTTACCTTCAGGCCGTCTTGCGATGAGCACCCGGTTGTCTGCATCGACAAGTGCTGCTGCGGTCACAAGCACAAGCCGAAGGGTCATGTGCGGTAATCGCCGTTGATGGCCACATAGTCTTTGGTCAAGTCGCAGGTCCAAACGGTCGCCGATCCAGAGCCGATCCCCATGTCCACCCGCAAAGTGATGTCTGGCTGGCGCATGACATTTGCCGCATCTTCCTCCCGGTAGTCGGGGTCCCGCGCCCCACCAACCGCCACCCGAACGCAGCCAAACCAGATTGTCAATTTGTCGCGGTCTGCAGGTTCTCCCGCTTTACCAACCGCCATGACCACGCGCCCCCAATTGGCGTCCTCGCCCGCGAAAGCGGTCTTGACCAGCGGCGAATTGGCGATCGACCGAGCTACCCGGTCAGCACTGGCATCAGACGATGCTCCGGTTACTTGGACAGTAATGAACTTGGACAGACCCTCACCGTCGCGCACGATCAGATGCGCCAGGTCGAGACAAAGCTGATCCAAGGCGTCGCTGAACTGCTCAATCCTTGGATCGTCAGCCGCTTGAAGGGGGACACTTGATAGACGCTTGCCTGTGGCGAACAGCAGAACAGTGTCCGACGTTGATGTATCACTGTCGATCGTGATGGCGTTGAAGCTTTTGGCCACCGAGCGCTTGATCATGGTGTCCAGCAACGATTGGGAAATCGCTGCATCGGTCACGATAAAGGCGAGCATCGTTGCCATATCGGGCGCGATCATTCCCGCGCCTTTTGCGATGCCCGTCAGGGTGATCGACTCACTGCCAATGGCGACTTCACGGGACAACGCCTTCGGAAAAGTGTCAGTCGTCATGATCGCTTCAGCTGCGGCGACCCAAGCGTCTCCGGCATCAGAAAGCGAAGCAACAAGGCTGTCGGCGACGCCCGCGAATTTCTCGGCTGGTAGCGGTTCACCGATGACCCCTGTCGACGCAAGCAGAATTTCACCGCTGCGCACGCCTAAGGCGCGCTGGACATACTCGGCAGACCTTGCAGTCGCTTCCCGGCCCTTCATGCCGGTGAAGGCGTTTGCATTTCCGGAGTTCACCAGCAGCGCTCGCGCCTCACCCCCTTGCGCACCATCTGAAAGACGCTCTTTGCACCAGTCAACGGCGGCGGACGGACACGCTGACCGCGTTAAGGTGCCGGCGACGACCGTACCCTTGCCGAACGCCATCAACAGGACATCGCGACGACCGGCGTGCTTGATCCCTGCTTCCGCTGTCGCAAGGCGCACCCCATCGACCGGCAATGGCGAAGGGGGCTGCTTAGGCGTGAAGGGCGAAGGGAAGCCAGGCGCCGTCATCAATTCACGCCGCGTTGGCGGTTAAGGCCCCGTCTGCCACCGTCACTGAGGTGAAGGCGGCTCAAGGCCCTCGACATTGTAGGTTATGTCCGCTTCCTCACGCAGATTGCCTAGGACCGCGGTGAAGCGCTCATCCAACAACTCCTGACGAAGGGTCTCCGCTTGCTCTTCGAAGGCCGGCGGGGCTGTGTTCCGTGTTTCCTCGACTTGAATGACATGGAAACCGAACCGGGTCTCGACCGGCTCCTGTCCGTAGCTTCCAGGCTCGATCCCGAAGGCTGCCTCTTCAAATGCTGGCACCATACGGCCGCGCGTAAACCAACCAAGATCGCCGCCGTTTGGTCCGCTGGGCCCGGTGGAATGCTCCTGAGCAAGCTCAGCGAAGTCAGCGCCACCGTTGAGCTGACCAATCAGTTCGCGCGCCGTTTCTTCGCTTTCGACGAGAATGTGCCGTGCGCGGCGCTCTTCGGTCGGCTCAAAACCGGCCACAAAAGCATCGTATGCGGCTTGCACATCGTCATCGCTGACACTCGCGGCAATCACTTCAAAAAGGTAGGCGGTCCGCAAGGTTCGGGCCTGCTGATAGGCCATACGCTGCTGGAACTCTTCGCTGTCGTCGAGTCCCTCCTCCTCAGCCTGCATGGCAAGCAGGTGCAAATCGATCAAGACGCTGACGATCGCCGGCAGCCTTTGCGGAGCTGGCACTTGCTGAAGTTGCCGAGAAAAGTCCTGGCCCGCAAGACGTGCTTCGAACTCGGTGATCTCATGGCCATTGACTGTAGCAAGCACCGTATCGGGCGTGAGGGTCTCCTGGGCCCATACCGGGGCTGACCCCATGGCCACGACGAGACCACCGCCCAGCACAGCGCAGGCTGATGCTCCCGCCAGAAAACGACGGCAGTTTCGAAGCACAGAACGTATCATGGGCAATTCCTTATCGGCTCAATCATGGTGTGGGTCGTTGCCCGCGAATAGTGGACGTTCATCAGTCCGACATGCGCAACTGGACAGAGGGGGTGCAGCACATTCGATGCGCGTGCGAGCCTTACGCGCTTGAAAATGTGGTGGGACCATGGCGGTGTTTGCGCACGTTGACAAGCAAAAGGGCCATTCTTATCTGTGAAGCGCCTTTTTGCAGGGCGCGCGCCCAGACGTGCCTGCCCATTCACCATCGACAGTCCGCCCCAGCTCGGCTCCACCTCTCGGGCGATTGTGGGTCGTCGATACGCTTTCATGCAACCGCATCACGCGGCCGCTTCCGGTCCGGCGACGATGTGGGGAGATCATACCCGCCATGCTCGGCCTCGGTTCTATCGCCTCCAAACTGTTCGGAACCTCGAACGATCGCATCGTCAAGGGCTACCAGGCCCGCGTCGAGGCAATCAATGCGCTTGAGGCGCAGATGCAGGCGCTTTCAGACGCGGAACTCAAGGGCAAGACGGAAGAGTTTCGTGAACGTCTGGCTGGCGGCGAAACCCTCGACAAACTTCTCATCGAGGCCTTCGCTGTGGTCCGGGAAGGTGCAAAGCGTGCATTGGGCCAGCGCCATTATGACGTGCAGCTGATTGGCGGCATGGTTCTGCATGAGGGCAAGATCGCGGAAATGAAGACCGGTGAGGGCAAGACGCTGGTTGCCACACTTGCGGTCTACCTCAACGCGCTTGAGGGTGAAGGCGTCCATGTTGTGACGGTCAACGATTATCTGGCCCGTCGCGACGCCGCCTGGATGGGTCAGGTGTATGGCTTTCTGGGCCTGACGACCGGCGTCATCGTTCACGGCCTGACCGATGAAGAGCGCCGCGCGGCTTATGCATGCGATGTGACGTACGCAACCAACAACGAGCTTGGGTTCGATTATCTTCGCGATAATATGAAGTATCGCCGGACGGAGATGGCGCAGCGCGCGCATCGCTTTGCGATCGTCGATGAAGTGGACTCAATCCTCATCGATGAAGCCCGCACGCCGCTGATTATTTCAGGCCCGCTTGCAGACAAATCCGAGCTTTACAACGCTATTGACGGGCTCGTTGCACAACTGGGCGACGACGATTACGAGATCGACGAGAAGCAGCGGACAGCCAACTTTACCGAAGATGGCTCCGAGCACCTCGAAGAAATCCTGGCTACGGCAGGGCAGATCGAAGAGGGCACCAGCCTGTATGATGTCGAGAACATCCAGGTGGTCCATCATATGAACCAGGCGCTGCGCGCTCACAAACTGTTCCAGCGCGACAAGGACTACATCGTCCGCAATGGTGAGGTAGTCATCATCGATGAGTTTACCGGTCGCATGATGCCCGGTCGCCGGTTCTCCGATGGCCTACACCAGGCGCTTGAGGCCAAGGAAAAGGTTGCTATCAACCCCGAGAACCAGACACTCGCGTCGGTCACCTTCCAGAACTATTTCCGCCTGTACGACAAGCTGGGCGGCATGACCGGCACCGCCTCCACCGAAGCGGAGGAGTTCGGCGACATTTATGGTCTCGAGGTGGTGGACATCCCCACCAACGTTCCGGTGGCCCGCATCGATGATGATGATGAGGTCTATCGCACCTTTGAGGAGAAATACCGCGCGATCGTCGCGCTCATCGCCGACTGTGCGCACCGCGGTCAGCCTATTCTTGTCGGAACCACCTCAATCGAAAAGTCAGAGCTGCTCTCACAGATGCTGTCGGACAAGAAGGCGGTGGCAGCGATTGCAGATAAGCTTGAAGAGCAAGCCGAGAACACCGGCAAGGGCGAAGCGGACTTTGCAGGCTATCTGCGTGAAACGGCTGAGTATCTGCGCGAGAAAGTCAAAGCCGCAAAGGGCAAAAAACCCTGCATTGAGCACCAGGTTTTGAACGCACGCTTCCATGAACAGGAGGCTTTGATCGTTACCCAAGCGGGCGTACCTGGCGCGGTGACGATTGCCACCAACATGGCCGGTCGCGGGACCGATATTCAGCTAGGCGGCAACGCCGACATGAGGATAGCCACCGAGCTGGCGCAAATGGAAGACTGCGCGGAGAAGACGGAAAAGACAGCTGCAATCCGTGAAGAAGTCGCCAAGCTCAAGCAGCAAGCGCTCGATGCCGGTGGGCTGTATGTGGTCGGTACGGAACGCCACGAGAGCCGCCGGATCGATAATCAGTTGCGCGGTCGATCTGGCCGTCAGGGCGACCCAGGCCATTCGAAGTTCTTCCTATCGTTGCAAGACGATCTGATGCGCATCTTCGGATCCGACCGAATGGATTCGATGCTACAAAAGCTTGGGCTCAAGGAAGGCGAAGCAATCGTCCATAACTGGATAAACAAGGCGCTTGAGAAGGCGCAGCAAAAAGTTGAGGCGCGCAACCTCGATATCCGCAAGAATCTGCTCAAGTACGACAATGTCATGAACGATCAGCGCAAGGTGGTCTTCGATCAGCGCCTTGAGCTGATGGAAGAGGATGACCTGACCGAGCCGGTCAAGGACATGCGCCATGACGTGATCGAAGATTTGGTCCGCGCGCACATTCCTGAGAAAGCCTATCCTGAGCAGTGGGAAACAGCGGGGCTCGAAGCCCGCGTGAAAGAGGTCTTCAACCTCGACCTCCCCGTCGTCGCGTGGGCTGACGAAGAGGGTATCGCTGAAGATGATGTCATGGAGCGGCTCACCCGCGCCGCCGACGAAGCCTACGCCGCCCGCGTGGCTCGGTTCGGGCCGGACATCATGCGTCAGGTCGAGCGTGCCATCCTGTTGCAGACGTTGGACGGTCTCTGGCGCGAGCACCTTGCGACCCTGGACAATTTACGCTCGGTGGTCGGCTTCCGCGGCTACGGCCAGCGCGACCCACTTCAGGAGTACCGGACGGAGGCCTTCGAACTGTTCGAAGCGATGTTGGCCAATCTCCGCGAGAGTGTAACCCAAAGACTGATGGTGGTTGAGGTTCAAACCGAAGCGCCGCCGCAGCTTCCAACGGCTGACGACGTCCCCGGGCTAGCACCTCAAGGTCTTGGTGGGCCCCAATTGTCGCCCGCAATGGCAGCCGCTGCGGCGGGTATGGCCGCTCTGCGAGGCGAGCCAATGCCCGTAGCGGCGCCGGAGCGCGATCCCGATAACCCTGAGACATGGGGGAAAATTGGGCGCAATGAACCTTGCCCCTGCGGCTCGGGCAAGAAATACAAGCACTGCCACGGCGGCTATTAAGCCCCTGCTTTCCCCGTTCGCTTTAAGCCGATAAGCGCGCGCATCGCGGCAATGCCGCATGCCGGACCGAGTGCCATCAACAAAAGCACCGGCGGCCAACCCCACAGCGCTGCGAGCATGGGCGTTACCTGCACGGTGATCATGGTCAGCGCAAAACCGAGCGCGGTCTGCAGCGTCATTAAACTACCGGCTTGATCAGCGGGAGCGTAGTCTGCGACCAATGCCGAGAACTGGGGTGAGTCAGGGATGACGCTTGCGCCCCAGATGAGCAGGACCGCGAGCACCAGCCAAACCGGCCCGCCATAGGTTACAGAGGCGGCGACGGCCGCGAGGCCAGAAATGACCATTGCACCCGTGGCCGCTTGTGCTTTGCCGACGCGGTCCGCGAGATAACCGACAGGAATGCACATCACGGCGCCGATGGCGATGACACCGAAAGCTGTCAAAGGTGCCATTCGTGCCGCTTCAACGTCACCGATGACAAGCGCAAACGAGCTCGTCGCAATCAACCCGACCCAGGCCCACATCGCGTAAAGCTCCCACATGTGTCCAAGGTAACCGGCAATCGCATAGCGCACGCCCTTGTTCGTCCAAGCAGTAAGCGTTGCCTGTGGGTCGAACCGTGAGGACCGCGCGTGCTGTGGCCCAAGCCCAGAACCCAGAGCGAGGAAACCGCCAAGGATGCTCAAAACGGAGGTAATCAGCACCGTCTGACGCCAATCAGCACCGCCGAACACCGCAATCAAATGCGGCGACGCTGACCCCATGGCCACCGATCCCACCAAAGCTCCAACAAGCAAACCGCGATCCTTGGTTCCCCAACCGACGGCGATCTTCATCCCAACGGGATAGACGCCTGCGAGGAGCGCGCCCGTCGCCACGCGCAACGCCACCGCAGCAACGCTGTCGGCGGGAACAATCAAAAGCAGAGCATTCAGCCCGCCCGCTAAAGCCGCGCAAACCGCGAACAGACGGCGCGGATCCAGCCGGTCTGGCAAACCGGAAATTGCCAGTACCAAGGCCCCGATTACGAAACCACCCTGCACCCCGCTCGATAGAGCCGCTTGCTGCCCGCCGGACAGTCCAAACTCAGCCGTCATCCCAGGCAGCACAGCTGCAGAGACGAACCATAAGCTCATGCCGAAGATTTCGGCGACCATGAGAAGCGTGATTGAGCGGGCTTTCATGCGGCAGCCCTACGCCCGCCATCGGCAGGCAGCAAGGCGAAAATCAACGCGTGGCTACCCTTCGATCGTCACCTGCTGCGCGGTGGCTGTGCGTCCTGCGCCTTGCCACGTTTGCCCTTCGAAGAACGCACGCATCGCGGCGTCGAACGCGTCAGGCTGTTGAACGGGCGCAAGATGCCCTGCCCCCGGAATCATGACGAGCTTCGCACCTGAAATTCCGTCGGCAAGAGCTTTGGCATGCTCAGGTGCAAAGGACTGATCCAGGTCGCCACCGATCACAAGTGTCGGCGCAAGGATATCGCCCAGGCGGCTCCGTGTATCGTGCTGCTTCACTGCCTCTCCACATGTCAGCGCGCCCGCAAGGCTTGTCGAGGCGATCATACGCCCGATTGGATCGAGATCGGCGGGACCGAAGCTCTCCAACAGGCCTGCGCCGTACCAGCGTTCCACCGTTTCACCAACCTCAGCCCAAAGACCTTTCGTGCGGAGCACTTCAAGGCGTTCCTCCCAAACGATCTGGGCCGCCGATGGAATTGCGGCACTGGTGCAGGCGAGTACAAGCGATCGCATCCGAGTTGCATAATCAAAGCCAAGGTGCTGACCGATCATGCCACCTATAGACAGGCCACAAACATGTGCACGCTCAATTTGCATATGGTCGAGCAAACGCACGATATCCTCAGCCAGCGAGCCTATTCCCTTGGGAAGATCGGAGGGTTCGGACCGGCCGTGACCTGGCAGGTCCGGCGCAATACACCGAAACATGGGCGCAAAGCGCGCGATCATACCGTCCCACAACGAGCCATTGGTCGTGTAAGCGTGCAGAAAAATCAAAGCGGGTTGGTCGCCGCCAGTATCTGTGTAGTGCAGTTGGCGGCCTTCAAGCGAAGCAAATGGCATGGCATGACGCGTCGTTTGTCCTGCGCCCCAGTATGACCCGTGGGCTTCACGGTGCAAGTTCGCCAGTGGCTGCGCCGCCCGGAGTTGCGCGCGGGCAACGCTCTAAACCGCATTGAGAGCGCTTAATTCCCGCGGAACAGCCCATCAAACATGGAGCCGGCGCGGTCCATAAAACTACGTCCTCGAGTAGGTTCGCTGAAGGCGTTGACTGCTTCAACACCATTTGCGGGCGGCGATACAGCATCCGGAACGGAGGCCGTTGTGAGCCCGGCGTCATCGGCAAGTGTGGGGATCGGCGGTGCACCAGCCGGATCAGGAACCGTCGCAGGCCCGGTCTCAGCAACCATCACTGTCGGCTCTCCACCAATCGCGGGTGCATCGTTTGGTAACAGTGCCGGCACCGTTTCGCTTCCGCGAATCTCGGCCAACGCGACCTCAAAGGCTTGTTGATGTTCTGCCTGGGCCAATTCAACCGCTCGAGCAATCTCCGGTGGCGTCGTATAGCTCGGACATTGCTCTGCGGCCGCGAATTGCCCAGCGGCTTCCGCGTTGAAAATGTACCGTCGGTCGCAAACATCGACCCGCGGCGGGAACCCTGTGACTTCGAAGTGCTGATAGCCTTCCTGAAGCATCTGCCAGAAACCAAAGTGCCGATGGTCTGCGTGCTTCGCCATGTTCTCCGGGGTCATCTTAAAGGGAAACGCATGAACCTGAAACGCGCGTTGTCCGCCTTCGAACGCTTCACGCGCGAGAGCGTAAATCTCGGCGATCTGTTCATCGGTCATCGCGTAGCAGCCCGCAGATGAGCAAGCGCCGTGCACCATGAGATGCGAGCCCGTGCGGCCATGCGACCGGTCAAACGTATTGGGGAAGCCGAGATTAAACGACAGATAAAAACTTGAATTCGGGTTCATCTGCGCGGGTCGAACGGTATAGAAGCCTTCCGGCGCCTGCCGGTCACCTTCCCTGAACTTCGGTCCCAGTTCTCCCGACCAAGTGCAGATCTCATAATCCTCCAGCTTCACATACTTGCCGGAGCGGGTCTCCTTCCAGACTTCAAGGATGCTCTCATCCTTAAAAATTCGCATGAAGATGGGGCTAGCCTCGCTGACACCTAGCGACTCCATCTTGGCTTGCATCCGGAAAGGCAGCGGTTCGAGATGCTTCGGCAAATACTCCGACTGGCAAGCAGCGATGAGGGGCGCTGTGCCCGCGAGTAAAGCAATCTTCAAAAGCGTCCGGCGCTCAACCCCGCCAGCACCGGGTTGACCTTCGGGAACAAGGGCATCCGAGCCTTCGTGCTGATGGACTATTGCGGGGGGTATCGAAGACGGCATGTCAACTAAACCTTCATGACGCAGAACAGACAGAGGTGATCAAGAAGACCATGGTGGAGTGTCCTGCTTACGAAAGCTTTACCAGATGGTTAGTGCGGCGCGAAAAATGACGACAATCATCTTAAGAACGTTACAGGAATGAGCCTCGCAACAAAACCGCTCACACCAGCCGATCGAGCTTTCCGGGCAGTGTGGTGACTTGCGGCCACACAATCATGGCCGGACCGTGGCGGCAGACACCAGCGGTGGTGAACGACGTGACCGTTTGGTTAACTCAGTGCTCGTCCGATATCGAGGAACTTCTGCCGCCGTTCAGCTCGCCAATCTGCGTCGGGACGCTCATCGATCTCAGAAAACGTTGACGTGAGCTGATCCCGCACGTTGGCAATCGTCTGCGCTGGATCCCGATGCGCCCCGCCGAGTGGCTCATCAATCACGCCATCGACAACCTTGAAGGCGGTCAGGTCCTCGGCGGTCAGCTTGAGCGCGGAAGCAGCGTCACTTGCCCGCGAAGAATCCCGCCACAATATGGACGCTGCGCCCTCCGGTGAAATCACCGAATAGATTGCGTGCTCAAGCATATAGACGTGGTTTGCAGTGGCCAGCGCGATTGCGCCGCCTGAGCCGCCCTCCCCGATGATCACGCTGACGGTGGGAACGGTGAGGCCAAGGCATGCTTCGGTGGAGCGGGCAATCGCTTCGGACTGTCCACGCTCCTCTGCTCCGATACCAGGATACGCGCCGGCAGTGTCCACAAAGGAGATCACAGGCAGGCGGAAACGCTCGGCAAGTTCCATTGCGCGCACCGCTTTACGATAGCCCTCCGGCCGCGCCATGCCAAAATTATGCTTCAAACGCGACGCCGTATCGTCGCCCTTTTCGTGACCAATAATCATGACCGAACGACCAGAAAAACGAGCCATACCCACCTGGATGGCATGATCGTCCGCAAAGCCGCGATCACCCGCCAAGGTCGTGAAGTCAGTGAACAGCGCCTCAGCGTAGGCCTGCAGATGCGGCCGGTCTGGATGCCGTGCAATCTGGGTCTTCTGCCACGGGGTCAGCTTGGCGTACAGATCGGTCAGCGCCCGCTGAGCCTTGGCTTCAAGCCGGGCAATTTCCTCGCCGACGTCCACCGCTGCATCTTCTTCTTGCAGCGCCTTCAGTTCGGCGACCTTGCCCTCCAGGTCGGCTACCGGTTTTTCGAAATCAAGATAGGTGTGCATCATGCCCCTGGCGCGTCTTTTTGCGCGCGCTTGCTGAGAGTGCCGTCCTGTCGGACGGCTTGGCCCGAGTCAAGGCACACGCTCACCACCAAGCGTGCGCCAGATGCCCTGCTAGCCTTGCTCAGAGAGCGGGTGGCAGGTCGCGACAAGCCCGTGCAAGCGCTCATCAAGAACATGGGTGTAGATCTGCGTGGTCGCAATGTCCTTATGGCCCAGAAGCGATTGAACGGTTCGCAGGTCCGCACCATGGGCAAGCAAATGGCTTGCAAAGGCATGACGCAGAACGTGGGGGGATAGTGTCTTTGCGTCTAACCCGGCCGCCGCACCCAAAGCCTTGAGATCGCGAGCAAAGGCCTGGCGCGTCAGATGCCCCTCTGCGCTATCGGCCGGGAAGAGGTAAACCGAAGGCAAACGCCGGCGATCAGCGTCGAGCGCTTTGAGGTAAAGGCCCAGTGCCGCCTTGGCGAGCGGCGTCAGCGGCAGCAGGCGCTCACGATCGCCTTTTCCACGCACGATAAAGACATCGGCACCCGAGCTAACCGAAGATCGCGGCAAGCTGACCAACTCGCTGACGCGAAGACCAGTTGCGTACAGAAGCTCAATAAGTGCACGCATGCGCAGCGCCCTGACAGAGGCTTTCGGCGACAGATCCTGGCGCTCACATGCCGTTTGCGCAGCCTGCATCAAAGCCTCCACCGATTGCTCGTCTAGAGTCTTGGGAAGAGGCTTGGGTCGCTTGGGGCCGCGCAGCGCTTCACATGGATCATCCTGGCGAATTCCCTCAGAATAAAGGAACTGAAAAAACTGCTTGAGCGCGGACAGCCGTCGCGCGGCGGTGGATGCCTTTGCACCATGGGCCTCAAGTCGAGCGAGGTAACGTTTGATGTCCTCGCTGTGCGCCTCATCGATCGCCCGCGGACAGTCATCAGCGAAATCCAAAAGGTCCCGGCGATAGGCGGCTACGGTGTTTGCTGCCGCCCCTCGTTCAACCGCAACCATATCGAGAAACAGGTCGACGTTCGCGCTGCCCATGGGCCTACTCGAACCGATCTGTGGGTACGCGAACCGAAAGCGGCTGCGGCGTCGGCTCAACATAGTTGGCAAGCGCGTAGATCGCACCCGCAGCGATGGCCAGCAGCAGACATAGGCGCAACAACATGCGAATAGTCGTGGGCATGGGCGCTCCGATAGCAGCGATTGTCGCACGGATCAAAGTTCAACCTGACAACGATGGTCATGGTCGGTTGCAAATCAAAAGCCCTTGCGAGGCTTAAGCGCTTTCAAGTGTGCCGCAAATTGCTTAAGCAACGTTGCCATGAACGCCCCCTCCTCATCCCAGCAGACGGCCAACCCGGCTGAAAGTGGTCCATACGCAGCATCTGCAGCGGATGTTCGGCAAACCCTTGCCGGACGTTCCGTGGTGATGATCGGAATGATGGGTGCTGGCAAATCCTCAATAGGGCGCCGCCTTGCGCAAGCTCTTGGATTGGATTTCGTCGATTCCGACGATGAAATCGAGAAGGCGGCAAACCTTACGATTCCTGAGATCTTTGAGCGGCACGGAGAAGCACATTTTCGCGATGGCGAGCGCAAAGTCATCGCGCGGCTGGTCTCCGAGAAACAGCGCATCATAGCCCTTGGTGGCGGCGCGTTTGAAAACCCAAAAACGCGGGAAGAGGTGGCGCGCAAAGCAATCTCGATCTGGATCAAGGCAGATTTCGAAACATTGATGGAGCGGGTCAAGCGCCGATCCCATCGCCCCTTGCTTCAAACACCGGACCCAGAAGGAACCCTTCGCCGTCTGATAGCGGAGCGCGAACCGAATTACGCGCGCGCCGCGATCACCGTGACCTCCAACCACGCGGCGCATACCGATATGGTACGCGCGTGCATGAAAGCCTTAGCTGCTTACCTATCCAAGTCGTCGGTGTCACAGTGAGCGCGCAACAGACTGTTCGCGTCGACTTGGGTGAACGCGGCTATGACATCCTGATAGGGAACGGTCTGCTCAACGATGCAGGGACCGCGATTTCGCAGCGCGCACCGGGTACGCGGTGTCTGGTTATCACCGACGAACAGGTGGCCGAGGATCACCTCAGTCCGCTGCTGCAGAGCTTGGGATCGAGCGGGATCAACCACAGCGCTTTGATCCTAAGGCCTGGAGAGACCACAAAAAGCTGGGATAGCCTTCGCGAGGCGACGGAAGCCATCCTCTCGGCGCGGCTTGAACGTGGCGATCTTGTCGTCGCGCTCGGCGGCGGAGTGATCGGTGATCTGGCTGGTTTTGCTGCGGCCATTGCCCGGCGCGGGATGCGGTTTGTCCAAATACCGACCAGCCTGCTTGCGCAAGTTGATTCATCGGTCGGCGGCAAGACCGGCATCAACAGCCCACTGGGCAAGAACCTGATTGGCGCGTTCCATCAACCTCTTCTGGTGCTCGCCGATGTCGCCACGCTGCGAACCCTTCCAGCGCGAGAGTTACGCGCGGGCTACGCCGAAATCGTCAAGTACGGTTTGATCGACGACCATGATTTTTTCGAATGGCTCGAACGACATGGCCCAGATTTGTTGGCCGGCGACGATGCGTTGCGTGTCGAAGCGATCGCGCGTTCATGCGCGGCCAAAGCGCGTGTGGTCGCCGCCGATGAGCGAGAAAGCGGTCGACGGGCGCTCCTCAATCTGGGACACACTTTTGGCCACGCCTTGGAAAAGCTCAATGGTTATAAGGCCGATACACTTGTGCACGGAGAAGGCGTAGCGATCGGCATGGTGCTGGCGCACCAGTTCTCCCAGTTTCTTGGCCACTGTTCCGGTCAGGATGTGAACCGCGTGATGGCGCACCTTGAAGCTGTCGGCCTACCCACCCAAATCGGCTCCATGCGGGGACTTTCGCCGGGGATAGATGACCTTGTCGATGCTATGAAACAGGACAAAAAAGTGGCTCGCGGGGCACTGACGTTCATTTTGACGCACGCAATAGGCAAGAGCTTTGTTGCAAGGGATGTGTCAGAAGACGGTCTTCGAGCCTTTCTCGCAACGATCCTCGCTCCCGCTTAGGTCACATACGCATGGTCACATCCGATGTCTGGCTGACTGCGCTTGCCGTTCTGGGCTTGCTGGTTCTGTCTGCTTTCTTTTCAGGTTCCGAAACTGCGCTGACTGCCGTGTCGCGTGCGCGCATGCACCAACGTGAAAAGGGCGGAGATAAACGGGCTGGTCTGGTTGGAAAGCTGACAGAAGCGCGGGAGCGGCTGATCGGCGCCCTTCTGCTTGGCAACAATCTGGTCAACATCTTCGCTTCAGCGCTGGCGACAGCGCTTTTCACCTCGCTTTTCGGCGAGTCTGGAATCGCGCTTGCAACGCTGGTCATGACCGCGCTTGTGCTGGTGTTCGCCGAGGTTCTTCCAAAAACCCTGGCCATCTCCAACACTGATCGCTTCGCGGTTATCGTCGCGCCGGTCGTACGCGTCGTCGTCTTCCTGTTTGCGCCTGTGACTGCCGCAGTCCAGTGGTTCATCCGCAACCTCCTCAAGCTGTTTGGCGTTGACGTCGAAAACATGGACGTCCTGTCGGCGCATGAGGAGATCCGTGGCCAACTCGACTACCTGCATCAGGAAGGCTCGGTGGTGAAAGACGACCGCGACAGGCTCGGCGGCGTGCTCGACCTGCACGAGTTGGAAGTATCCGACGTCATGATCCACCGCACAAAGATGCAGGCCATCGATCTCGATCGACCGCGCGAAGAGATCGTCGACGAAATCCTGAAGAGCCCCTACACGCGCATTCCGCTTTGGAAGGGTCGTTCGGACAATATTGTCGGCGTCATCCACGCCAAGGACGTGTTGCGCGCGCTCCATGCGGCTGGCAGCCCATCAAACGTCCAGATCAGCGAGATCGCCCAGGCACCCTGGTTTGTACCCGATACAACGGGCCTACAGGCACAGCTCAATGCCTTCCTCAAGCGCAAGGCCCATATTGCACTTGCGGTTGACGAATATGGTGAAGTGCAAGGGCTGATCACGCTCGAAGACATTCTCGAGGAAATCGTTGGCGATATTGCAGATGAGCACGATATTTCAGCTGAAGGCGTGCGCCCTATGCCCGATGGATCTGTCGTGGCCGAGGGGTCAGTACCCATCCGCGATCTCAACAGGGTCATGGATTGGAATCTGCCCGACGAGCACGCCACCACGATCGCGGGGCTTGTCATCCATGAGGCAAGGCTGATCCCTGATCGCGGACAGGCCTTCACCTTCCATGGGTTCAGGTTCAACGTCCTGCGTCGCCAAGGCAATAAGCTGACCAGCCTCAAGGTCGCGCCACTCAAGGTCAGCCCGCAACCGGGCCTTTAGCGCCTGCGCGCCCGTATCTCATTGCCGGGTCATTTGAGCGGTCAATGTATCGGACGGTCGGTCCGTTTGATTGTATTGATTATCGACGAAAACGCTGAGACGCCCATCATCAAGGTTGAGGCGCATGGTCCGCGTGGCGCTAAAGGTGAAGAACACCGCGACCAGCGCATCGCCAACCTGTTCGGCTTGTTCAGACCAGTTCCAAGAACATAAAACGCGGCCACAGCGCGTATCCGCCTTCACGCGTAAAGCCTCAACCTGGTCTCCGACACAAGACAGTTCGATCGTGATACGCCCCAGCGCGTTTTGCGCCGGTCGGTCAACAGTCCAGACAGACACGGGCGCAAGAGCGCACCAATCAGCCCCGCCGTTGGGGAGCTCGTGAACAATCGACGTTTGCGCCCCGGCTCCCAAAGGACTGAGCAAACACGACGCAACGCCGATGCTGGCGAGCAGGCGCCTCAACTGACTCCGGCTGGCGATCACGCTGCAGGCTCGCCCGGCACCACGCCCGCGCGCGGGTGCGCTTCGCGATAGCGCTGCATCAGGGCGTCCGCATCGATGCGTGTATAGATTTGTGTGGTCGACAGGCTGGCGTGGCCCAACAGATCCTGAATGGTTCGCAAGTCTCCACCGCCTGCAAGCAGATGCGTCGCGAAGGCGTGGCGAAGCGCGTGGGGCGTGGCCGTTGAGGGCAAGCCAAGCCGACCGCGTGCGGTTTCTGTGACCTTGCGAACAATCCGCTGATCGAGTGGACCGCCCCGCGCACCACGGAAAAACGGCTCATCCGGTGCCAGGATCATCGGAACGAGCTCGCGATACCGTTCGCAGGCGTCAGCAATCATCGGCAGAACCGGGACAAGCCGGGTTTTGCCGCCTTTGCCCGTGATCCGAAGCGTTTGTTGCGATGGTGATGGTCGCGGAGCGGTGCCGCCAGTCAGCGAAAGCGCCTCGGAGACGCGCAGGCCAGCGCCATACATCAACGCAAAGACCGCTGCGTTTCGGGCCACGAGCCAAGGCTTGGCTTCGAAATCGTCCGCTTCGCCCCTTGCCATTTTCACCGCAGCTTGGGCGTCGATCGGACGCGGTAGCCTGTCGGGGGTTTTGGGGGTCTTCACAGCACGCGCCGGCGCTGCCTGCGCCAGACCCTGCGATTCCAGAAAGGTCAGGTAAGACCGGATTGCAGCAAGGTTGCGCGCTCGGGTGCGGGCCGACGCGCCCTCTTGCAACCGGCCAGCCAGAAACCGGCGGATATCGGCAGGCCTCAGATTCGCGAGCGCCTCCGGAAGGTCCTTTCGACCGCTACCCAGAAAGCCGATGAACGCGCGAACATCCGCGCCATACGCATCGCACGTTGCCTGCGCCAACCGCCGCTCGCTGCGCATATGGCGTTGCCAGTCAGCAAAGCGGCTGGAGGGATGAGAGTCCGGTTCGAACGCTTCGCCCGGCGCTGCTCGCTTGCCATCTCGCTTCAAGCTTCGCTCCCGTGTCGGTGCATCATCACTGGCGCTGCTGCGCCGGCGCGCGTGAAATCGGCTAACGCAACTAGGTTACCATCAAGTCAAAGCCTGAGCCAAAATGATAACGCCGAAAGACGCGTTCCAGCTCGGTCGACCGGCCCACGGGTCCGTAGCGGTATCGGAGTATATCGCTTGCGGACTGCGACATTATCGGCAAGCCCGGTTGACTCACAGGCTTCAATCGCTAGTTTCCGCCTCGCATCTTTCAGATCAATTATGTCCGCTGCATGTTTTCAATAGCAAACATGCTCGCGATTGATCGCGCGTCTGCCGACGAGCGGGACATGTATTACTTTGTGTATGAAAGTGGAAACGAGGAAAAACCTCAGATGAAAAAATCAATTATTGCAGCCAGTGCATTTGTACTGGCAACAGCGGGCAGCGCACTGCTCGCGCCCGCGAAGGCGCAAGCGTGCGATCTCGATCGGGATATCGTTTTTGGCGACCTCGACTGGGCATCGGCACAGTTTCACAACCGGGTTGCGCAGTTCATCGTTGAAGAAGGCTACGGCTGCTCGACAGATGTCATTCCCGGTTCAACACTCCCCATTTACAACGGCATGGCGCGCGGCGACATCGACATCGCTATGGAAATCTGGGTGCCAAACGTCCAGGACTGGTGGGATGAAGAAACCGCTAAAGGCACGGTCCGCGCCGTGGGTGTGTCCTATCCAGATGCTGTGCAGGGATGGTTCGTACCGCGCTACCTTGTGGAGGGCGACGACGCACCCGCTGCGGGTCTGACCTCCGTTGCGGACCTCGCCCAGTTAGCCAGTGTCTTCGAAGACCCCGAAGACCCCGACATGGGCCGCTTCTACAACTGCATTGCCGGTTGGGGCTGCGAGGACGCCAATACGCGCAAGCTGGCCGCCTACGGTTTGGACGAGACGTTCACGAACTTCCGCCCCGGAACGGGTGGGGCGTTGGCGGCGGCCATCGAGTCCGCCATCCTGCGCGAACAGCCGATCGTCTTCTATTATTGGGGCCCGACTTGGGTCCTTGGTAAAGTCGGCGATCAGGTGTTGCAGCTCGAAGAACCCGCCTATGACGAGGAAATCTGGAACGCGATGATGTCGGCGGATCCCGCCGATTCAGCGGCGCAGGCTACCGCCTACCCCGTCATCAAGGTGGAGATCGGCGTTAACGCCGAATTCGGCGATCAAGCGCCGACCATCGTCGAGTTTCTTGGAAACTACGGTATGAACGGAGCCGATGTATCGGCCGCGCTTCTGTACATGCAAGAGAACGATGTTGAAGCCGACGAAGCGGCGCTGGAGTTCCTGCGCACCCGTGAGGACCTTTGGACCCCTTGGGTTTCCGCTGAGGTTGCTGACAGGGTCCGCGCCGCGCTGTAAGCGATCGGATGGCGATACATTAAGGGCCGGGGTAGCAATACCCCGGCCTTTTTTATGTCGCGACTCGATGAATGACCAGGGACTGTCGGCCTTGCTAACCTCAGCAGACGGAGCTCAACTTCACCCCTCGCGAATATCCACAAAGTGCCCGTGAATAGCGGCGGCGGCGGCCATCGCCGGCGAGACCAGATGCGTGCGGCCCTTGAAGCCCTGGCGGCCCTCGAAGTTGCGGTTCGATGTCGAGGCGCAACGCTCCTCGGGGGTCAGCTTGTCGGCGTTCATCGCAAGACACATCGAGCAACCCGGCTCACGCCAATCGAAGCCAGCCTCCTTGAAGATCACATCGAGGCCTTCCTGCTCGGCCTGCTGCTTCACGAGCCCCGAACCGGGAACGATCATCGCGCTGAGGGTGGTCGCAACCTTACGATCCTTCACGACCTTTGCGACCTCGCGCAAATCTTCGATCCGTCCATTCGTGCAGGACCCTATAAACACGCGATCGAGCTTGATGTCGGTCATGCGCATGCCTGGCTCCAGCCCCATATAGGCCAGAGCCCGCTCCTTGGATGCCCGCGTATTGGGGTCTTCAATAGCCGCAGGATCGGGGACGGCACCGGTCACCGAGATCACATCTTCCGGGCTCGTCCCCCAGGTGACGATCGGCGGCAAATTGGCAGCGTCGAGCACAACCTCGCGATCGAAATAGGCTCCATCATCGGTAGGCAGGCTCTGCCAATAGGTCTTGGCCATCTCCCAAGCCGCACCTTTCGGCGCTCGCGGGCGATCCATGATGTAGTCATAGGTTTTCTCATCCGGTGCGATGAGGCCTGCGCGCGCGCCGCCTTCAATCGACATGTTGCAGACCGTCATGCGGCCTTCCATCGACAAGGACCGTATAGCCTCGCCGGCGTACTCGATCACCGAGCCAGTCCCGCCGGCAGTGCCAATCTCGCCGATGATGGCGAGGATGATGTCCTTGGCGGTGACCCCGTCGGGCAGCGCGCCATTGACGGTGACGCGCATGTTCTTCGCCTTTTTCTGAATCAGCGTCTGCGTCGCCAGAACATGCTCGACTTCCGACGTGCCGATCCCGTGGGCCAGCGCACCAAACGCACCGTGCGTCGAGGTATGGCTGTCGCCGCACACAATGGTCATGCCTGGCAGCGTGAAGCCCTGCTCGGGCCCAACGATGTGGACGATGCCCTGCCGAATATCGACCGGATCGTAATATTCGATCCCGAACTCGGCAGCGTTCCGACCGAGCGTATCGACCTGAAGGGCGCTTTCGGGATCATCAATGCCTTTCGACCGATCAGTGGTCGGAACGTTGTGATCGACAACGGCCAATGTGCGTTCGGGGGCGCGCACTTTCCGCCCGCTCATGCGCAGACCCTCAAACGCCTGCGGACTGGTAACCTCGTGGACAAGATGCCGATCGATATAAAGCAGCCCTGTGCCGTCATCTTGCATGTGAACAAGATGATCATCCCAGATTTTGTCGTACATCGTGCGCGGAGCGGCTGAACCGGTCATCGGGCAGTCCTATAATGATGGTATGCGGGAGGCTTCAAATAGCTTCATTAGCTTTTACTTGCAACGCCTTGATAGGCTTCGCGGTGGCATCAACCCACCAATAGCCAAGGGGAGATGATCGGATTGACGAGGCCGGTGGACATTTGAGCGCGGGCGGGCGTACGGTGCCGCGCAAACGCGTCAGCCCGGGGGAATCGCATGCCGTCGTTACAGTCCATCCGCACCATCAAGAGGTTACGCACGGGGGTAGCCGCAGGGGCGGTACTTGCAGCAGCAATCGCACCAACACAGGCTCAAGACGCCGAGCTAGCGCCAACTTTTGGAGATTCGCAACTCGAGCAAGGCTTTGGTGAACATGTTCTGACCATTCAGGCGGGCGGCGAATTCGATGCCGCGTCTGCAGGCCCCGGCTGCAACGGCTTCATCGCTGAAGCACCTGATTACCTGATCGAGTATCTTGGCACTGGAGAGCTGGAGATCGCAGCAAACTCACAAGAAGATACGACCATTCTCGTCCAGGATCCCTCCGGCGAGTTCCTGTGCAATGACGATTTTGACGAGGTCAATCCCCAGGTCACCATTAGCGGCAACGCCTTCGGCTTCACCGCGATCTGGGTGGGTACCTTTGCACCCATCGTAAACAACACATATCCCGACGCCGACATTATTGTGCGAGAGGTGGCAGGCTCGGACACAATCGCTCCAGCCGTGCCTGCGCCAGATGTGGCAACTGACCTCCCGTTCAACGCTGGCGCGGAGCCGACATTCGGGCGTCTCGATCTCATCGGCGCCGAACCCGCGTCGCTCGACCTGCAAGCGGGCGGACCAGTCGAGGCGGTGATCCAAAACGTCGATTGTGCCGGTTTTGTCGCCGACGTTCCCGATACGGTTATTGGCCATGTTGGAGGCGTCCTCCAGATCGATGTTGTCTCCGAAACGGACACAACGCTGGTTGTGGTCGGCCCCGATGGCCTGACCTACTGCAACGACGACAATGTCGATCTCAATCCAGGGCTGCGCATCGCCGGTGCACAAGCAGGTGACTACGCGGTATTTGTCGGGACCTTTGAGCCAATCGTCGACGATTTTTATCCAAACGCGACCGTGACCGCATTCTCTGGCGATGGAGGGGCAGACATACCCGGTACGTTCGGCAACGCCAGGGCGAGCATCGAACCCGCCTTCGGTTCAATCACCCTGAACGCCGGTTTCGGTGAGCATAGTATCAGCCTACAAGCAGGCGGTGATTTCGAAGCGTTTGAGCTGGGCAGCGATTGCGCCGGGTTCATTGCGGAGGCACCCGACTACGTCGCGCGGCTCGACGCGCCAGCGGGCGTGCGCATTTCCGCCCGGTCTGAAAGCGATACAACGATGGCGATCGTCGCACCTGATGGCACGGTCTTTTGCAACGACGACACCGAAGGCCTCAACCCCGCCATCACGCTTGCTGATGGGGTGCCGGGCGCCTATGCGATCTGGGTTGGCACATTTGAAGCTGGCGACTTTCCTGACGCGACGTTGAACATCACGGAAGCCGGCAGCAAAGGCTCGAACCCCAGCCAAGCCGCGGTACGCACCACACTCACTGCAGGCTTTGAAGACGATCCGTTTACAACGGATCTTCAAGTTGGCGGGTCCATGGATGCTTCGGCGCTCGATGAAACCTGCGTCGGTTTTATCGCAAGGGATCCCAATTTCGTTCTCAGCTATAATGCCGGCGACTGGCCCCTCCGCATCTACGTCGTCTCGGACGCTGACACCACAATGGCGGTCCGATTGCCTGATGGCTCGATCCGCTGCAACGACGATTTTGATGGCTTGAACCCGTCTGTGGCTATGAGCGTCCCATCGTCAGGAGACTATGAGGTTTTCGTTGGCACTTTCAGTCAAGACGGTGGGCGCCCGAACGCCACCATTGCTGTCACTGAACTGGTCGACCAAAAAGACCTGCCGCCCGATGCGGTGACACAGATGACGGTGGCAGCAGGCGCCACACGTCAGGATTTCGACTTGCTTGCCGGAGGCACCTTTCTCGCCTCGGACTTTGCACCCACTGGCTGCCCCGGCTACGTATCCCGTGCGGCAGACTTCACCGTTGATGTCAGCGAAGGCGGGCTGGATGTCGAAGTGACTGTGCGCTCATCCGAAGACACCACGCTTGTGGTGCGTGCGCCGTCAGGCAGTTACTCCTGCGACGATGATTCAGGTGGTGAGTTTCATCCGCTTGTTACCCTGTCAGCAGCAGAAAGAGGGTCCTATCAGGTCTGGTTGGGCACTTTTTCAAGCGTCGGTCACGCTCCGGCCATGTTGTCAGTTCGCGATATAAATGCTGCATCCCCAACCCCTCCAAATGTTCCCGGTGGTGGTAAGAAATAGCCGGGCGTCAGTTCAAACGGAGCTTGCGCTCAGCGCCCATCAAAACGTCATCCCCTCCTAGAAAAGGAAACAACATGGCCCTCACCCTTCGCCAACGGAACCGTAAGCCTGTGATCGCCACACTGGTTGTTGCCGGCGCGCTCGCCACGGCAGGCTGCCAATCGATGAGCCGACTTGACCAAAACACTCTGGCTGGCGGCGTTGTCGGGGGCGGACTGGGTGCACTGACCGCCGCTGCATTCGGTGCAAGCACTGGCTGGGTTATTGTCGCTGGCGCCGCTGGCGCAACCGCAGGCGCGCTTTACGCCCGTCATGCGACGCGCGACGAATGCGCCATTTCGAACGGCGATGGGACGTTCCGCATCGTCTCCTGCTGATTGAAGGCGTAGGTGCCAAGCCATCCCCGCTATCAGCCATCCCCGCTATCAGCCGGTCGCGCAAACGTTGCTTGCCGACAATTGGGGCCGGCTGACGCGGTATGAGTTCAACTACTTGCGGCATGACGGTAACTGGCAGCTGCAGGTTCGCGAAGCTTACGATCGCGGCAATGGCGTCGCTGCACTCCTGCACGACCCGGCCGGCGATACGGTGCTCCTCATCAAACAGTTTCGGCTGCCAGCTTTGCTGAATGGCCATACTGGCGACCTGATCGAGGTACCGGCAGGCAAGATGGAAGGCGACGATCCGGCCGCGCACATGCGCACCGAGCTGTTCGAAGAGACCGGCTACCGCATCGGCGCACTCGAATGCGTGTTCGACAGCTTCATGAGCCCCGGCTCGGTCACCGAGCGGCTCGCCCTATTCGTTGGAAACTATGACCGCGCTAAGCGTGCCGGTGAGGGTGGAGGGGCCTTGGATGAAGGTGAAGACATCGAGGTGCTTCACCTGCGATTCGATGACGCGATGAACATGGTTATGAGCGGCGAGATCGTCGACGCGAAAACGATCATCCTGTTGCAGCACATGGCGCTGTCGAGACGCTGATAGTGAAGCCGAAAACAAAAAAGGGCGACCGCCTGGCCGCCCTTGATCGTACTGTGGCTTGCTCAGCCTAGTTTTCGGTTGCTTCAGCTTCGCTCACTTCAGCAGCCGCTTCGGCTTCCTTGGCAGCTGCCTCGGCGGCCTTCGCCTCTTCTTTCGCGGCAGCCGCAGCAGCTTTCTCGGCAGCAATGCCTGCGCGCACCTCATCATTGAGCGCCCGCGCCCGCGTGTTGGTCGCTTCGGCGATACGGGCTGACTTCCCGCGGCGATCGCGCAGATAATACAGCTTCGCGCGGCGAACCTTACCGCGACGGACGACTTCGATGCTGTCGAGGAGCGGTGAGTAGAGCGGGAAGACACGCTCCACGCCCTCGCCATAAGAAATCTTGCGAACCGTGAAGCTCTCGTTCAGGCCGCCGCCCGAGCGCGCAATGCAAACACCTTCATAGGCCTGCACACGGGTACGCGTGCCTTCGGTCACGCGGACGTTCACCTTGAGTGTATCGCCCGGCGAAAATTTCGGAATGGGCCGCTTGGCTTCAAGCTCCGCGGCATGTTCTTTTTCAAGTTCAGCGATGATGTTCATCGGCTGATCTCCATGGTCTGATCCAGAGGCATCACAAGGGCCGTGCGCGGATGTATCCGGGAGCCACGGGATGCATGCGTGTTCTCAAAAAAGCCCGTCGGTGAGCGGCCAAGATGACCTACCCGCATCGAGCGACCCGGGTGCACAGGCTTGCTGTAAACTGGTGGGTGACCGCTTCGCAGTCAGGGCGGTCGTGTACACGAGGTGCCCGAGCTTGTCGAGTGGTCTAGGGCAGCAAATCCGGGCGGCGTGCTCGGGTCAGCGCCTCGGCCTGTTCACGGCGCCAATCGGCGATTTTCTTGTGGTCGCCGGAGCGCAGCACGTCGGGGATCTTGCGCCCCTCCCATTCGACTGGCCGGGTGTAGTGCGGATGCTCAAGCAGCCCGTCTTCAAAGCTCTCATGCGCGCCGGATTGGGTGTTTCCCATGACACCCGGCAGCAGCCGCACAACCGCATCGATCAACACCTGTGCGGCCACCTCGCCACCGGATAAAACGTAGTCGCCGATCGAGACCTCTTGAAGGCTCCGCGCTTCGATGACCCGCTCGTCGACGCCTTCGAACCGGCCACAGACGATGACGGCGCCGGGTCCTTGCGCGAAATCTCGGATCATTGTCTGGGTAAGGGGTACCCCACGAGGAGACATCAAGAGACGCGGGCGCGCATCATCTTTGAGGAGCTGGGCATCAAGCGCGCGGGCCAAAACGTCGGGCCGCAGCACCATACCCGCGCCGCCACCGGCCGGTGTATCGTCCACCGACCGGTGCTTGTCGGTCGCAGCATCGCGGATGCTGTGAACGTCCAGCGACCACACACCATCCGCCAGCGCTTTGCCGGCCAACGCCATACCAAGCGTGCCCGGGAACATCTCGGGGTACAAGGTGAAGACGGAGGCCCTAAACACCATCCGCCTCGTCAGGCTTTGCACCCGGCGGATCGAGCAGGCCGTCCGGCGGGTCGAGCACGACATAACCTTGAGCGACGTTCACCTCTGGAACCACAGCCTTGGTAAAGGGCGCAAGAACCGACGGTCCGCCGCGATCCGGCTTGATGTCGAGCAGATCATCGGCCCCATAATTGGCGACCTGAACGATCACACCGAAACGCGCACCATCAAGCAGGCGCACCTCCATTCCGATCAAATCGGCATGGTAGAAATCGTCAGCGTCGTCGGGATCAGGCAGGGCGGAGCGCGGCAATCCGAGCTCCACACCGTTGAGGGCTGCGACGGCATCGCGGTCGTTTATGCCCTTGAAACGCGCGATCACCATGTCCGGCGATTTCCCCGCCCGGGTGCTTTCCGCCTCCAAAGACCCTTTTCCGTCCGCCCGCGAGAGCGGCCCATAGACGGTCAGACAATCGGGGTTGTCACCAAACAGTTTCACCCGCGCCGCACCGCGCACCCCGTTGGGCGCGCCAATGCGGGCGAGGATCACAAAAGGGTCTGACCCCGCCATCGCTGCCGAACTATTCGGCCTTCTCGGCGTCTTCCGAGGGTGCCTCTTCTGCGGCGCCTTCCGCGGGAGCGTCTTCAACTGGCGCTTCCTCCGCCGGCGTTTCTTCCGCCGACGCCTCTGGCTCAGCGGCGGCTTCAGCTGCCGCCTCAGCCTTCATCCGTTCTTTCTCGGTCTTCTCTTCCGCGCGCTCTTTAGCCTTTGCACCCGGCTCGGCCTTTTGCGGGTTGTTGCGCGGCTCGCGCTTGGCCAGCCCGGCTTCATCGAGAAAACGAAGCACGCGATCGGTTGGCTGCGCACCAACGGAGAGCCAATGCTGGATACGGTCGGTATTGAGCTGGACGCGATTGTCATTGTCCTTGGCGAGCATCGGATTGTAGCTGCCAACTTTCTCGATGTAGCGACCATCGCGCGGCGCGCGCGCATCGGCAGCGACAATGGAGTAGTAAGGGCGTTTTTTCGACCCGCCGCGGGCGAGACGCAGTTTGATAGCCATGGATGAATTCCTTTGGTTTGAGCTATTGAAGAAACTGTGATGGGGGGAGGTGCCGATAGAGATCGGCGGTGAAACTTGTGACCTCTTGGGTTGACTCGTACGTCGCACCAAGCCGTTGGGCGACACCGCGTGACGCCAAGTTGTCCTTGTCGATGAGGCTCATGGCGGTTTCCCAACCCAGAACCTCATAAGCAAACTTAAGAGATGCACGTGCAGCTTCGGTAGCGTAGCCTTTTCCTTGATGGGCAGGATGCAGCGTCCATCCGATTTCCGGCTCGGGCCAACCGAAAGGAAAATGCGGTCCGCAATATCCAGCGAACGCGCCGGTTTCCTTCTCTTCCAGCGCAAACATCGCGTAGCCGCGGATCGCCCATTGGCCGATGCGCTGACAAATCATACGCCAGACATCGTAGCGGGGCATTGCCCCACCAATGTAGCGGGTGTGGTTCTCGTCAGCACAAATCTCAGTGAGACCATCAAGGTCATCCTCACGCCAATCGCGCAACAGCAGCCGCGATGTCTCAAGCGTGGGCACAGTGAAGCGATACTCGGTCACGATTTCCGCTCCCAGTGCGCTTCATCGGGTACCTTATGCCGATAGAGCAGCGAAGGCCGACCGCGGAACAGGCAATCCTCTTCACGGTGTGCGCCAAGCTTTTCCGCAACCCTCTGTGACGCTTTGTTGTCGGGATGCATAAAGGAAAACGGTGCGTCCTGACCTTCCATCTGCGTCCACCAGACCAGTGCAGCACCTGCAGCTTCAGGCGCGTAGCCCTTACCCGCAAATTCAGGAAAGACCGACCAACACAGCTCTGGCTCATCCAGATTATGCGGATGCCAGAGCCCGGCCCAACCGGCCAGCTCGTCGGTCTCGATGTCTTCAACGGCAAAAATGCCGTAGCCGCGCAGCATCCACCCGCCGGCGAAGCCTTCGAACAACTCCCACGCGCGCGAACGGTCGACTTCGCCGCCGCGATAGCGGTTGGCATCGTCGTCGGCGAGAAAGTCCGCAAGCGGCTCGAAATCATCCAGCTGCCAACCGCGCAAGCGAAGGCGCGTCGTCTCAAGTATTGGAACGGCTTCGGTCATTTGCGCCGCTTTGATTTGCCGCCACGAACAGGGCCGGTGAGCCCCGGAAGGCCCGGCATTCCGCCCCCACCCAGACCAGGCAAAGCGCCCGGAGCGCCAAGACCCGGTAGGCCCGGCATACCGCCGCCTTGCGCCATCTTGGAAAGCGCATCGGGATCAAGATTGGGCATTTGACCAGCGCCACCGGCCGCTTGTTGCGCAGCTGCGATCTCTTCTGGGCTCGGCGCTCCGCCGCCGAACAGGCCCGAAAGCATCCCACCCTTTTTCTTGCCCATAGCCTTCATCATGTCGGCCATCTGGCGATGCATCTTCAGCAGTTTGTTCACGTCGGCCACTGCCATACCGGAACCCGCAGCTATGCGTTTCTTTCGGCTCGCTTTCAGAAGATCTGGCTTGGCGCGTTCCTTCGGCGTCATGGATTGGATGATCGCGATCTGGCGCGTGATCGTCTTGTCGTCGATGCCAGACTCGTCAATCTGCTTTTTCATCTTGCCGATGCCGGGCATCAGGCCCATCAGCCCACCCATGCCACCGAGCTTCTGCATCTGCTGCATCTGTTCGGCGAGATCATTCAGATCGAATGCACCCTTCTGCATCCGCTTGGCCATCTTGGCCGCTTTGTCCTGATCGATCTGCTGGGCCGCTTTCTCGACCAGCGAGACGATGTCGCCCTGTCCCAGAATGCGCCCTGCAATCCGCTCGGGATGAAACTCTTCCAGCGCGTCGGTCTTCTCACCGGTCCCGATAAGTTTGATCGGTTTGCCCGTCACAGCCCGCATGGCCAGCGCCGCACCACCGCGACCATCACCATCGACGCGGGTCAGAACAATACCCGTCACATTGAGGCGTTGATCGAAGGCACGCGCCGTGTTGACCGCGTCCTGACCGGTGAGCGCATCGACAACCAGCAGCACCTCGTGCGGCTGCGCCACGGACTGGATGTCAGCCGTTTCCGCCATCAAGGCTTCGTCGACGGTCGTCCGACCTGCGGTATCCAACAGCACCACGTCGTGGCCACCCAGGCGCGCCGCATCCATCGCACGCTTGGCGATCTGGACGGCGCTCTGACCCTCGACGATGGGAAGCGTCGGTACCTCAAGTTGCTCACCGAGCACGCGCAGCTGCTCCATCGCAGCGGGACGGCGCGTGTCGAGCGAGGCCATAAGGACCTTCTTCTTCTCACGCTCGACCAAGCGCTTGGCAAGTTTCGCGGTGGTGGTCGTCTTTCCCGAACCCTGCAAGCCGACCATCAGGATCGGCACCGGCGGAACCGCTTGCAGGTCGATGACTTCGGCATCCGATCCCAGCACGGCAACAAGCTCGTCATGGACGATCTTGATGACCTGCTGCCCTGGAGAGACCGACTTCAGGACTTCCGACCCGACAGCCCTTGCGCGAACCTGATCTACAAAGCCGCGCACCACCTCAAGCGCGACATCGGCTTCCAGAAGCGCCCGGCGCACCTCGCGCAATGCCTCGTTGACATCTTTCTCGGACAGGCTCCCTCGTTTGGTGAGGCTGTCGAAGATACCGGAAAGGCGGTCTGAAAGACTATCGAACATGATCGGTTCCCGTTGGCTTGCAGATAATCGCCAAAGCATAAAGCTCCCGCGGGCGCATCGCGCTGGCGGGAGTTCACCTCCGGCATCGCTTGAGATGTAAGCGCACCGGTCGGCTCATGCAAAAACGTGCATCAGCAAGAATTCGCGGTCTATGCGGGCATGCTGTTGCGAAGTCAAGGTGAAACCACTAGCTGCATGCCATGCAACGCCGTGCGCTTCTCGCCTCCGGGGCAAGCGCCCTGCTCGCCCGTTTTCTACCTGCTTCCCGCTCCGCTGCTGCAGGTGCCGCCCATCGGCCCAGCGGCTACCTGCGCACAAATTGGAGCCGCGATCCCTACTCTCTCGGTTCATACTCCTACATCGCCAACGGTTCGCCACCAGCCGACCGCACAATCCTCAACGCACCGGTCGGCAACCGCATTTACTTCGCGGGCGAGGCTGCCCATCCGCCTTACGAGGGGACGGTCCACGCCGCGTATGAGTCGGGCCTTAATGCAGCGGCTGCGATCACGCGTGACAGCCACCGATCGGTGGGCGTTATTGGTGCAGGCATAAGCGGTCTGTCTGCGGCCCATGCGCTTTCCAAAGCGGGGCTCGACGTCCGCGTCTTCGAAGCGCGCGATCGGACCGGGGGCCGCATATGGACCGATAATACGCTCGGCGTCCCACTTGATCTCGGCGGTAGCTGGATACACGGCGATGAAGGCAATCCGCTGGTTGGGCTGGCTGCAAAGGCGGACGCCGACACCTTGGTCACAGACGAAGACTACATCGTCCGGGGCGATGGCGGGCGACGCCTGGGCTGGCTATCGACACCGGGTTGGCTGGAAACGGTCGCGTCGTGGGAAGCATCAACGGGCGCGGACTATGCGCTGGTCGATTGGCAGGCCTATGAACAGCAGGATGATTATGAGGGAGATGACCTCATGTTTCCGTCCGGCTACGAGACGATCCTTCAGACGCTAGCGGGCGACTATGAAGTCACACTCGGCACGGAGATCGACGGGGTCGTCCTCGACCAGGGCGGGGCAGTCCTGCGCTATGGCTCGACTACAGTCTTGTTGGACGCTGTCCTCGTCACCGTACCCCTGGGTGTGCTCAAGGCCGGCAAACTGGCGTTCGATCCACCGCTGCCGGCGAACAAACAGCAGGCCATCCAGCGCATGGGAATGGGCACGCTCGACAAGCTCTATCTGCGGTTCGATGAGGCCTTTTGGGATGCGGACACCACCTGGATTTTGACACCGGATACGGGCCTGCCGCGGGGCCAGTTCAACCAGTGGCTCAACCTCATGCCCTACTTGGGAGAGCCGATCCTCATGGCATTCAATGCCGCATCGGCGGCTCTGGCGCTCGCAGAGCTCGATGACGAGACGCTGGTCGGGCGGGCGGCGGATGTGCTCAGCAGGACTTATCCAGACTAACCGCACATGAAGGAGGTTCTCATTGCGACGCTGGCGCTCTATAGGCGTCGGCTGAGCGGACGCGGAATGGCGCAATCCGCCATCAGGGGAAAACAGGGGAACAAAGGAAACCCGACATGGGACTCATTTCATTCGTAAAAGACGCTGGCAAGCGGCTGTTCGGCGGCGGCGACAACCCCGCAGAGGCGATCGAGAAAGAGGTCGCGGAACTTGGGCTGGAGGGTGACGTGACCGTCGAAGTCGACGGCGACACGGTCAAGATCGGCGGATCGGCGCCCACACAGGAACTGCGCGAGAAAATTGTGCTTGCCGCAGGAAACGTTGAGGGTATCGCAGCTGTTGATGACAGCATCGAGGCTGGTGACGGCGGCGACGAGGCCGAATATCACACGGTCGAGAAGGGCGACACTCTTTGGGCGGTGGCGACCAAGGCTTATGGGGATGGCTCCAAATACACCGCCATTTTTGAAGCCAACAAGCCGATGCTCTCCGACCCGGACAAGATCTATCCTGGCCAGGTTCTGCGCCTTCCGAAGCTTGCCTAGGCCCCAACGCCAATCTTCCAAGTCA